>JAAFHQ010000126.1 GCA_013298445.1 Chitinophagales bacterium
TGGGAGAGGTTTGTAGGGTATCCACAAAGGCAAGGTGCATCCGTTCACCCAGGTCTTTTCCTGCTTGTCGTTTTTTGATAAAAAGGGCATTGTCCCAGGCATCATTGTCGTCGATAAAATCGCTGTAGAACAAATGGCGGGGAACATCCAGGGCCAGGGCCACTTCGCGAGCGCGTTGGGAGAGTTTGTGGTAAACAGCCAGGGCGGCTTCGTCGCCGATGGTTGCAGCCAGGCGGGTTTTTACTTTGCCCAGGGTCGGGTTTTTGATAAAAATGATTATGCTCATGGGGAGGAAAGTTGAGAAGTTGAGAAGTTGAGGAAAGTTGAGGCTACCGCGAGCAATTTTGACAATGTCCTTGTCTAAGTCGCTCGCGGTAGCCTCAACTTCTCAACCCCTCAACTTCTCAACTTCATTTATTTACTCGTCTTTCTTCTTCTTCCCATCCGAGAAGAGCTCATCTTCTTTCACCTTGCGCACCACATCTCCTTTTTTGAGTTTGCGCGCTACAACGGAATAAGGTCCGGAAACTACCTCATCTCCTTTTTTAATACCGGAAGTCACTTCGATGTAGTTGTCGTCCTGGATGCCAGTTTTGATTTCGGCGATGCTCACCGAGTCACCTTTGCCAATGACAAAAACCACTTCCTTGAGGTCGTCTTCCGTGATGTCATCGATTACTTCATCTTCACCGCTGCTGTTGCGCACCACTTTGGCTTTGCTCTTGTTTTCATCCTTTTCACGGGTAGTCACCGCTTGAATTGGGATGGTCAACACGTTATTTTTGGTCATGGTGTTGATTTCTACCGAAGCGGACATACCTGGGCGGAATGGATAACGTTTGCGCGGTTCAACCAAATCTTTATAGGAACTTGGATCGATGCCAATGCGCACTTCAAAGTTGGTGATTTGATCACTAGTCAATGCGGCAGCGGCGGAATTGGAGGAAGAGTTGGCAATTTCGGTTACCCGACCTACAAACTTGCGGCCAATGTACGCATCTACCTCTACATCCACCAGGTCGCCCAGTTTTACGCGGGGAATATCGTTTTCGGTTACGTCCACGCGTACCTCCATGTTATTCAGGTTGGCGATGCGCATCATTTCGGTACCCGCCATTTGAATGGTACCTACCACCCGTTCGCCTTTTTCCACATTCAACATCGAGATGATGCCATTGGTAGGAGAATAAATGGTGGTCCGCTTGAGGCTGGTGCGCAATTGTTTGAGGGTTGCTTCCGAACTCTGAATCGAAAACCGCGCGCCATTGGCACTTTCCTGAGCCGATTTAATACCCGCTTCAGAAGCCTTAATATTGGCTTCCAATGCACGCATATTGGACTGTGACGATTGGAAATCCGCTTCGGAGATTACCCCGTTTTTGTACAATTTTTCGTTGCGTTTGTGGATTTCCCGAGCGTTTTCCAGGTTGGCCAGGATTTGCTCCCTCTGGCCACGCTGGCTTTCAATCTGGGCACGGGCGTTGGCTTCCTGCGCTTTGGCCTGATTGAGCGAAGCCATCCCCTGTTCTACCTGAGATTGGTATACATCGGCGTCGATGCGGGCCAAAACCTGGCCAACACGTACAGAATCGCCTTCTTTGACAAACAATTCTACAATTTCCCCCGAAACGTCAGAACTGATTTTGACTTCTGTTTGTGGGAAAACCTTGCCGCTAGCGGCTACTACTTCCTTGATGGTGCGCAGTTCGGCTTTTTCAGCGGTTACTTTTTCACCCTTGGGCTTATTGCGGGCTTGGATGGCTGCAACAACTACCAGAGTGACCAGGAGGGCGATTAATCCGTAGATGAGCCAATTATTGCGTTTTTTCTTTGCCATGATTTTTCGTTGTTGAGGATGTTGTGCTTGTCCCAGGGCTAAAGCCGTGGGTGTTTTTTTAGTCCCACGAATAAATTCGTGGGTTGGGGTATTGGTGGCTCCCACGGTTAAAACCGTGGGTTGCCGAGGATCGACGCCCAGGGCCGAAGCCGTGGGTTGCCTTAGTTCAGGGTGATTTGACGGCCTTGGTAGAATTCAACCTGCTTGAGGTTGAAGATGTATTGGAATTTGGCACGGCTCAGGTCCATTTGAGCCCGGGACAGGTTATTGCGTGCGGTGTTGAAATCCAGCTGGTTGGCTGCGCCAATATCGAAGCGCTGTTGAGCACTCTCAAAGGCCAGTCGGGAAGCTTCCTCGGCGGCTTGAGCCGCGATATAAGAACGACGAGCCGCGCGGGCGTTGGCGATAGCCGTTTGGATGTCCGTTTTCAACTGTTGTTTGGCTTGCTCGTTGTTTAAGTCAACGCCAGCAACATTGATTTTGGCCCGCTCCATGCTGATGCGGTTGCGGTTGTTGTTAAAAATAGGTACGGATAACTGCACCCCAATGCTTTGACCAAAGTTTTGATTGATCTGATCCGTCCAGGCTTGTCTGCCCAGTTGTTCCGGGATTTGAGATTCTATCTCGAAGGTAATGGGTTGGTTATTTAAATAAGCAGTTTGACTGATTCTTTGACTTCTGAAGCCGTAATTATAGGCCCGACTGGAGGCATATGCATTCAGGTTGCCAAAGAGGGAAAGAGACGGCAACATCCCCGATTTGGCCAAATCAATACCAATCATGGCGCTTTCCCGACGCTTAAGCCCAGCCAAAATTTGAGGTTGAGTACCCAGCGCGCCATTGTATATTTCATCAAGTACAAAAGCATCAGGATTTGCACTAGTTGGAATGATTATTTCTGGACGCTCAATCAATAATTCCTGAGCAGGATCGAGTAGCATCAGTTGTTTGAGTGAAAGGTAACGCAAGATGACCTGGTTTTCAGCGTCAACCACTGTTTGTTCATTCAAAGCAACTTGAGATAAAGCATCCAGGCGTTCATTGCGTGGGCGGGAGCCTGCCTCGATCAATTTTTCGGTTTGTGCCAATTGCAAGCGCGATTGATCCAATTGAGTCTTGGCAATGGCCAGTTGTTCCTCTGCCAGCAGCACATTCAGGTAATTAGCCGCTACATTCAGGGCAAGGGTATTGGCCGTGGTAGCTGCATCATAACGAATGGCCTCCATGTCGATGCGGCTCTGGGTGATGCTGTTTTTGATTTGGCCACCGCTGTAAATCGGAATGCCTCCCGAAAGCGACAAACTGTTACTGGTGATGCTTTGTGAGTTAAAGGAGTTGGTGGTAGGGTCGATGGTACGACCGAACTGTATGTTCCCACCAACCGAAGCGTTAATTTGTGGAAGCCGGTTGGCCTGATTCTGCTTGAGCGCAAGGGCAGCGTTATTGATTTGGTTTTGGGCTTGTTTGATGGAAATGCTGTTTTTGGTGGCATATTCCACACATTGTTGTAAGCTCCAGCGCTGTTGGGCGTTTAGACCTGTACACAGTAGCAATCCCAGGATTCCACCCAAGCTCAGTTTGGCGAAGTTTGACATGATGCTTTTCTTAAAAATTTTAACACACTGCAATACTAGAAAAGCACCCGCGAAAGGCAGAAATTTTTATATAAAAAGGCGGTTATTCTAGATAAGGGACGGTTCATCGAATGCCAGACTGCACTTGCCCCATACCAATAACCCGATCGTAGCGCTCACCAAAGGCTCGGTAATAGATGATTATGGTGTACACATTTTCGGTTTCCCACCAATCGCCATCGATGGGACTAAGGCTCGCGGGAGCAGTGCTGACGTTGCGTGGTTTGGTGGCGTAAGCATAGTTGTAGTAACCTTGTTTCAAAGGGGTACGTACAGTGTAGGCTTGCTGCACTTCGTCAAAAGTCATTTTGTACTGGGGCATCATTTGCCAATCGTTGAAACGACCAACGAGGTAGACGTCCTGATTTTGGATCGGCTCATTCATGCTCAGTGAAAATTGTACTTCTGCATAATCGCTACCCACCGCGTTGTTGAAGTGATTGGCATCATTCTGGGCCAAATCCCGCCAGTCCGCAGGGCTCGGTTTGGCACCTTCAACCTGGTTGCTGCGGCGTTGCAGGTTCTCGTCAAGGCGCATGCCGCGCTGGTCAGCGTTGCCAATGACATAGTCACCATTGAGGTCAAAAATTTGAAAGTACTGTGAACTTTCAAAAACCTGATCTTCCTTCATGATGATTTCATAGCGATTGTTGATGCGGTTGATGGTGGCAATTTGAGAACCATAGATGAACAAACTGCGCATGTCTAACCAACGAAATTCCTTGCCCGCAGGAAAAACAACCTTGTCCTGGTAATCCCACACCAGGTTATTGCCCCGGTTAAAATTGGGGATTAACCCGGTTACCGCATTGTCCCAACGGTTGTTTTGCAAAATTGTGGCCTTGATTTCCTGTTGCATGTTGCCAATAGGCAATTTGTCGACACTCACTTCAAAATCAATTTCCTGATGAGTTTTAAATTTACCTACCGCAGCAGGAGGAACCAGTTTGGCGTTGATAAAAACCTTGTTTTCCAGCACGATGAAACGTCGGCTCAATACCGTAACTTCTTTATTGAGGTTTTCGTAAACCTGCAAAATGTAATTGCCCGAGCGGGTTATGCGGGTATTCTCATTGGGCAAAATGAGGCGGTAATGCGAAAATGAAGTCGTGGCTTTAAATGAATTATGGTACTCCCGTAGCAAATCATTGGCGTAGCCATCAATGTAGTCCAGTTCAGAAAGGGGTGTAGGTTTCCAGTTGAAGTCGCATTGAATGACGCGATAATAGTAGGACTTGTTATCCGCTTCCATGTCGTCAAATTCCAGCTCGAGGAGATCTGTCCCATCCAATACCAGAATGGGTTGACTGAGGTAGAGTCCTTTTTGTGTAAATTTGACCGATTTGATGTGGGGCTTGTACACAAAATCTTCGTAACGCAGGGCTTGGTCCTGGGCATGAGTGCTTTGTAGCAATACAACAGCACAGCAGAATAAAAGTATGGAAAACCGCAACATATTGAGCAGGGTTGATATTCACCCCAAATAACGCAAAAAAGCGTTGAACTAAGTTAAGCACAACATATTTAATTCATTGGTATGGAAAATGCTCATCCACAAACTGGCATCCTCCTCCTCGCCGCCGGGGCTTCAACCCGCATGGGGCAAGCCAAACAACTGCTGCGCATTGCGGGAGAAAGTTTGATTCAAAGGGCTGTAAAGACTGCCTTGAGCACAATTTTCAGGCCTGTAGTGGTGGTTTTGGGCGCCAATCGGGAACAAATCGAGCCAGAATTGTTAGGCTCAGACATCCTGAAGGTGTATAACCCCGATTGGGCTACTGGAATGGGGAGTTCCATTGCCACCGGATTAGATTTTTTATTGCAACAACAGCCTTCGATCCAACAGGTTTTGATTCTGGTGGGAGACCAGCCTTTGTTGCAAGCAGATACTTTGGCCGCTTTGGTGGAATTGCAAAGCCGAACCCAGGCGCCTTTGGTGGTTTCCAGATACACGGATACTTTGGGCGTTCCAGCATTATTTACCAGTGCTCTTTTTGCTGAATTGACTGCATTGCACGGGGCTCAGGGGGCCAAGGCCTTGATTCAAAAATACCGGGATCAGGCGGCAGTATTCGATTTCCCGGAAGGGGCGCTGGATTTGGATACGCCAGAGGAGTGGGCTGCTTTTTTGACAAAAATCAATGTCTAGAAGTGGAAAATTGACCTCACTGGAGGCTTTGAATGTGTATTTTTGTTCCACCAATTAGGCATCCTTTGTCCAAAAAAATTGTTCATGTTTTTTTGGACAAAGTCTTTAACAACAACTGTTCTGTCATGATAAAAAATGTAGCTGACTTGCGGCAAGAATACACTGCCGCTACACTCGACATCGCCGATACCGCCGAGGATCCCATTCATCAATTTGAGCACTGGTTTGCTGATGCCATCCGTGCTGAAGTAAAAGAACCCAATGCCTTCACCCTGGCGACCATCAACGCCGAAGGGCGGCCCCGGGCCAGAGTGGTTTTGCTCAAAGGTTTTGATCAGGATGGATTTGTTTTTTACACCAACTACAGCAGCGCGAAAGCCGCAGAACTACTGGCTCATCCTTACGCAGCGATGAACTTCTTTTGGTACGACCTGGAACGCCAGGTACGGATCGAAGGCAAAATTGAAAAGGTGAGTGCCGAAACCTCACGGGAATACTTCCAGAGCCGTCCCAAGAGCAGCCAGATTGGTGCCTGGGCTTCGCCTCAAAGTAAAGTCATTACCGACCGGACCGTATTGGATGCGGAAATGGAACGTCTGAGTCAACAATATGCAAGTGAAGATGTTCTACCCCTGCCACCTCATTGGGGCGGGTACCTGGTTCGGCCAGATTTGATCGAATTTTGGCAAGGCCGGCGCAGCCGTCTGCACGACCGGGTACGATACCGCCTAGAGAACGGACTGTGGGTGAAAGAATTATTGGCACCCTGATCTTTTGGCAGGTAATTTTTATAAAAACTAGCTATCTTTGCCCCGCGAAATCAAAAATTTAATAAAAGTACGTACACATGTCGGTAGCAACTCAATTGAAGTACAAAGTAAAAGACATTGCTCTTGCCGAATGGGGGCGCAAGGAAATCACCCTTGCTGAGGCGGAAATGCCAGGTTTGATGGCCCTTCGCGAGAAGTATGGCCAGTCCAAACCTTTGAAAGGTGCACGCATTGCAGGTTGTTTGCACATGACCATTCAAACGGCTGTACTGATTGAAACCCTCAAGGAACTGGGCGCAGATGTAACCTGGTCTTCTTGTAACATCTTTTCGACCCAAGACCACGCTGCTGCCGCAATTGCTGCAGCCGGGATTCCCGTTTTTGCCTGGAAAGGAATGACTGAAGAAGAATACGAATGGTGTGTAGAGCAAACTTTGTACGCTTTTGAAGGCGGCCAAGGACTCAACATGATCCTGGATGATGGTGGCGACCTTACGAATATTGTTTTGGACAAATTCCCCGAATTGGTGAGCAGCCTTGGAGGGATTTCCGAAGAAACCACTACTGGTGTACACCGCTTGTACGAGCGCGTAGCAAAAGGCACCTTGCCTGTACCTGCTATTAACGTGAACGACTCGGTTACCAAGTCTAAGTTTGACAACAAATACGGCTGTAAAGAATCTCTGGTGGACGCTATCCGCCGCGCTACCGACATCATGATGGCCGGTAAAGTAGCAGTGGTTGCTGGTTACGGCGACGTAGGTAAGGGTTCTGCTGCTTCTCTGCGTGGTGCAGGTTGCCGGGTGATCGTTTCTGAAATCGACCCAATTTGTGCGCTGCAAGCAGCCATGGATGGTTTTGAAGTGAAGAAGATGATCAACGCGATTCCTCGCGCCGACATCGTGGTAACTGCTACTGGTAACTGCCGCATCATCGGTCCAGAGCACTTTAAAGTGATGAAAGACAAAGCGATCGTGTGCAACATTGGCCACTTCGACAACGAAATCGATGTTGCCTGGTTGAAAGAAAACTACGGTCACACCAAAGATACCATCAAGCCTCAGGTAGACTTGTACAACATCGATGGCAACGACATCCTGTTGTTGGCTGAAGGCCGCCTGGTTAACCTGGGTTGTGCAACTGGTCACCCATCCTTTGTAATGTCTAACTCTTTCACCAACCAGGTTTTGGCTCAATTGGAGCTTTACACCAAAGGTGACAAGTACGAGAACAAAGTATACATGCTGCCCAAAGAATTGGATGAGGAAGTAGCTCGCCTGCACCTGGCCAAAATTGGGGTAGAACTGGAAGAACTGACTACCGAACAGGCTGAATACATCGGCGTTGAAAAACAAGGTCCGTTTAAGCCCGAGTACTATCGGTATTAATCGAATTGTCTCGCTAATGAAACCAGGCCCATGTTGTATTTACAGCATGGGCTTTGTTTTTTTGGAAAAAACTGGTAATTTTCTTTTAGTTTTAATAAATTGGATCAAAAATAAGAATGATGCCATCTACTGTTGCATTATCAGAATACGAAATTGAACGCGGAAAACCTATGCCAGATAAGAATCATGCCTTGATTCAAGGAAATTTGAATTTCTTGATTCGTTTACTTTATGGAGAAAAGTATACTGTACTTCCTGAGATAAACTTAGACCTTCCCATTCGGGAACGGGTACCTGATCTGGCCATTTATCCTATAATTCAATTCAACCCAGACGAGAATGAAATTAGGATGAAGCAAGCTCCACTTTGTGCCATCGAGATTCTTTCCGCCAAGCAGGATTTATCAGAATTGATGACCAAACGTGCCGAGTATTTTACGGGCGGGGTATTGTCCTATTGGTTGGTGTTACCTGCATTGTACACCATTTATGTGTTTCATTCCGCAACAGAATACCAGATCTTCTCCGGGAAAGACAAACTTCAGGACACCAAATTGGGCATTGAATTGCAATTGGAGGAGGTTTTTAAATAATACTTATCCGTAAACTGCCTTAAAAAAGGCCTCTAACTTCACCTGATCCAAACTTCCATTCGTCCGCACACTGCTACACAAATCCAGTCCCCAGGGCTGCACCGCATCCATCGCTGCACGTACATTTTCTGCTTTGAGGCCCCCGGCCAAAAAAACGGGTTTGGCCGCTTGTTCCACGATCTGTCGACTAAGTGCCCAATTGTGCACCCGACCAGTTCCGCCCAATTCCTTTACGGCCAAATTAGGGTTGCCAGAATCCAGTAGCAGGGCATCCACTTGTGGCGCAATTTCTAGGGCCTCATCCACACTACGCTCATCAATCACGTGAATCACTTGCACAATGGAAATGCCGGGAAGTGCCAGGCGCAAATCGGCATATGTACCCTCGCTTAAAGCATCCACAATTTGCACCGTATTGGTACCTACTGCCTGCTGATGCGTGGCAATGTCCGCTGCATTGGTGCGGCTGGTGAGTAAAAAACTGGCAATGGGTGGCGGTATGCTGGCCGCAATTTCCTGAATGAGTGCATCACTAATTGGCCCCGGGCCACTGGGCATTTTGGCAACCAGGCCCAAGGCCGAAGCGCCATGCTCAATCGCCATTTTTGCTTCTGCAAGGTTAGAAATACAGCAAATCTTAACTTTTGGAAACATTTCTTTAACGCTTTAAGCAGGTCAAATCACCCATTAGGGTGAGGACATGCGCCGGAAACTAAGCTAATTTTGAAGTATTCAAATACCAAAAAACACCTCAAGATTATGAAAAATAATTTGAAAATCACCTTACAACTGTTGTCGCTCATCTGTGCGCTATTCATCTTCAACGCCTGTGGCGATGAAGAATTGGTTGATCCCGGAGGCAATGAATTGACTGCTCAAAAACGCATCGATCATACCCTGAACGTGGATGGGAAGGATCGCGAATTCATCGTGTTTCAACCCGCCGGGATTCAAGTGAATTCCCCCGTACCAGTGGTGTTTATGTTGCATGGTACTTCCGGCAATGGAGAGAAGTTTTACAATATTTCTGGTTGGAAAGAAAAAGCGGCAAAAGAGAAATTTTATGCCATTTTCCCTTCTTCGCTTACCTATTGCATCACCGAGGATGGGGTAAAATCTACCACAACGAAGTGGAACCATTTCGACCTGGACTCCATTGCTTGTCCTGGCCAAAAACTGTACGATGATGTAAAATTCTTCCGGGAAATGTTGAAGTTTTTACAAACGAAATACCCCATCGACCCCAAACGGGTATATGTGAGCGGCTTTTCCAATGGTGGACAGTTCACCTTCCGACTTGCAGTAGAAGCTTCCGATTTGATTGCGGCAGTAGCACCCTTCGGGGCCATTTTTACCAATCAAAACAAGGTGCCGCTGTCACTCATTCCAATTTATCACGGTTTTGGAAACCTGGACGATCGTTTTTTTCCCTTAAACAATGGTCAGCCTTTACCCATGGGTGCGCCACTAATGAACCTTGGAGGGATGAAATTGTCTACTGGCACGATATGTAATACTTTTGGTCTGACTTATGCCAATACCCTTAAGGAAACTGCCAATGCGGCCTTTTGGACCTTTAGTACGCCCACCAAAGGCAATACCAATGTGTACCACATCCATGAGTTCAAAGACATGACCCATGAGTATCCGAATGGAGACAACTACCCCATTGCTGCTACGGAGTTGTTGTGGCCGTTTTTTAGTAAATACAGTAAGTGAAAAGTGAAAAGTGAAAAGTGAAAAGTGAAAAGTTAGGAAGGCATTTCAACCCTTCCAAGCTTAGGTGCAAAAAACAAGGAATACAGTTGAAAAACAACTGGTGAATTATTTTTCACTTTTCACTTTTCACTTTTCACTTAACCTATCCCCTAAAACTAATCATCACAAACACTACAATCCCTACAACCACTACCGACATCACCACATCCCAGATGCTGTAACTTGCACGGTTCTCGGCTTTTTGTTGATCAGTCATAGTGCCATAAGTCAAGCCCGTAATGCTCTCAGGTGCAGGCGGAGGTGTAAGCAAACTCACGATCACACACACCAGTACCGAGAACAAGAAGAACCAGGCGGCAAAAGTGAGGAAGTTCATCGCGCCAAAGCTGTGTAGCAGGCTGCCAGGTGTAAGTGAATCCTTGCTCAATTCCAAAGTCAAGCGTAGCAAGGCAACCACCAAACCCGAAATCAAAGTAGCCATGGCTCCTTTGCTATTGATGCGTTTGGAGAAAATACCCAAAAGGAACACGGCTGTGATGGGTGGCGCAATATAGGACTGTACCGATTGCAGGTACTCGTATAGTACGCCAGAGATATTCTGCATAATGGGAATCCACAAAATCCCCAGGATGACCACCACTGCGGTGGCATAACGCCCTACGCCCAGGAGTTGTTTTTCTGGCGCATCCGGACGGAGTTTTT
>JAAFHQ010000127.1 GCA_013298445.1 Chitinophagales bacterium
TTGGAGGAGATCAGCGTATTGCGTTTGCCGTCGGTAGAAACGATCAGGTCTATTTCCGGAGTAAGACCGATTTTTTTGAACTGAAAACGCTGGGCTACCCCCAGAATCAGTTGCGGTTTGGTCGTTTCCAGGCTGTTGATGGGCACTTCATTGTTGGTCAACTCCAGGGTTTGTCGTTCCTCTTCCGTAAAATTGAAAGACCAGGCGTTGAAACTGGTGCTGATGTCTTTGGCCATGGCGCCAAAGCGAAAATTGCCCCGGCGGTATTGCAGGCCGCCGTCTAGCCCAAAACCCCAGGAATTGGCAAAAGGACCAATTCTCCGGTGAATGACCTTGATGTTGCCGCCCCAAAACCATTGACCCGTGCGAGGACGGCTTTTTTGGGCGTAGGACAACATTAAAGCATAATCCGCTGCCGAAAATTCGCGCAGGTTGTCAAAGTTGACGGTGCCATCACTCTCATACAGGGTTAAGGTATTGGGAATTTCATCGACCCCAAAACGGATGAAGGAAAGGGCTAGCCTACGTTTGTCATTGCTCGCGGGCAGCATAACCCCGATGTAATCAAATTTGCCTACCCCGGCAAACCACTCGGCATGCATAGCACCTATCTGAAGCCCAGGGGCATCTTCATTGGCGGCTAAGCCGGCAGGGTTCCATACGCCTGCAGTGACATCGTTGGTTTGTGCTACTACTGCATTCCCAAGAGCTTGTGCTTTTGCACCTACACCAATGGACAAAAACTCGTTGCTGTATTTCTGTGCGGCCAAACTGCCGAATGAAAAAAGCAGTAGAAAACCCAGGATCAAGCGGCAAAACACCTTCATACTTTATTTTTTAAGCGAAAAGTGAAAAGCATTTTTCATCACTCACTATTCGCAGGTTGTTCTTCACTTTTTACAGCTTGCTCTTCGTTCTTCGCTTCTTGCTTTTCACTTTTCACTATTCGCTTTTCACTTTCAATAGGATCGGGTTGAGGCTCCAATTGTGGCTTGACCTCGGAAATTTTTTCGACAGTGCTGAGCATTCTTTTGTTGATGACGATGCTCGCATTGAGCTCAAAACCGATCAGGATCGACATGACGTTCATCTGAATCCACAGCATCAGCACGATGATGGCTCCGATCGAACCATATAAACGGTTATAAGTGTTGAACATGTCTACGTACATGGAAAAAACTACGGAAGACAGAAGACAAAGAAAAGAAGCCAATGCTGCGCCGGGGGTGAAAAACTTAAAGCGGCGGATCATGGCGGCCCCATTGCGGTAAATGAGTGCGATCGAAACGTAATACAGGGAGATGATCACAATCCAGCGAACGATATTGAGGGACAACTCGATCAGTGACCCGAGATTCAGCCAATCGTTGATCATTTTGACAAAAGACTGCCCCAAAATCACCAGTATAACGGAAGCAATCAGCAGCGCACTCAATTGAACCGCCAGCACAATGGCCACCCAACGCATTTTCCAGGAATTCCACTTGGCAAAATCCTCATAGGTTTTGTCAAAAGAACGAAGCAGGGACAAAATCCCATTGGAACCAAAATAGATGGCAGAGATAAAACCCACCGAGAGCAAACCAATTCGTGGATTGTTGGTGATGTCCTCAATAAAACTGAACAATTGATCACCCGCATCGCCCGGCATGATTTTTTGAATCTCTGTTTGCAGGTAAACGTCAAAATTTTCTCCACCAGGCAGGTAATGCAAAAAAGTGCGTTTCAACCAGGGAATCAGGGTGAACAAAGCGATGATGGAGGGAAACAATGACAAAAAGAAGCTGTAGGCAATGGAATTGGCCCGGGTAAACAGGTCAAAGCGCTGGATTTCCATGATGAAAAATTTCACCACGTTGTAAATGGAAACGCCAAAAAAACCGGGGAAAGAGCGGTTTTGCGCCCAGCGAACCAACTTGATCCAGAGAGGATGTCCCCAGAACCATTGTTCCCACTGCTTGAAATCTGGTAATCGTACTTTCACGGCTCAAAAAAGGGTCGAAGTTTTTCAATTAAATAGACCGGTGCATCGATGGTTTTGTTGCTTTTTTTGTCCACAAAACAAAGTCGAACGCTTCCACCGTTGACCAGCTTATTTTTTTCGTTGTAAATTTCAACGTGAAAGGTAATGAATTGATCTGGTATTCGCCGCAATGCCGTTCGAATTGTCAGCAATTCATCGTAATAAGCCGGTCGGACATAGCGCATTTGCAGGGACAAAACGGGCATCATTACGCCCAACTCCTCTTCCATTGCCTTGTAAGTCAAACCCAGGGAACGCAACATTTCCACCCGACCAATCTCGTAATACTGGGCATAATTGCCGTAGTAAAGATACCCCATCTGGTCGGTTTCTCCGTAGCGAACGCGCTTTTGAAAATCGTGTGTGTACATAATTTTGGTTGAGGAGTTGAGGGAAGTTGAGAAGGTTTATGGAGGTTTAGGGAGGTTGAGGCTCCGCGAGCGACTTTGACATTGTCCTTGTCAAAATTACTCGCGGAGCCTCAACCTCCCTAAACTTTCTCAACTCCTCAACCTCTCCATCGGGCAAGTCATACAATGAGAACCACCCCTCGCTCTGGACAATTCATTGGAGGGCAGGGTTATAATGGTGTTTTCAACCGTCTCAGGATCCAGCTGACCAGCCCGATACGCGGCCAAAAAGTCGCGGGCATGTAGAACTTTATAACCAGCTTTTTGGAAAGCTTGTTCGGTCACAGGGTTGCGGTCATAAGTTAGCGCAACCCCAGGTTTGAGAGCGACCAGATTACAGCCATCCGTCCACTGTTCGCGTTCCTGGTAAGGGGAAATTCCATTGCCACTGTAGATGAATTTCATCTCCGGGTCTATTTCAGAGCGAATAAAATTGTGGACAGAAGGGTAGTATTCATTGCTCCCATTCGAGCGATACAACTCCACGGTAGAGCTGATACCATCTACCACCAAGGGTTTGTAAGCTACTATATGGTGATGATTGATTTGGGTAAAAACGGTATCAATGTGCATGTAGGAACGGTCGTTGGGGATGTTTACCAGCGCGACATTACTGATCACCCCCTTTTCAAACAAGACCTTGGTCAGGGACATGATTCCGTGGCGCGTGGTGCGTTCACTACAACCAATCAGGAGGTAATCAGGGCTTAGCATCATCATGTCTCCACCTTCGATAGAGACGTATTCCCCCTTGCGAGATGGGGGGAATTGATCAATGTTGTTGAGGTTGATGAGTTTTCCTTCCTCGTATCGACCTTTAAACAAAGGGTGACACCGAAAAATAAAGCGGGTGAGGTGGTTCTCCCGGTGGCGGGCCTCCTTGGCTGCTTTGGTTATGATTACGTGATCGTTAACAGCTACGGCGATGTCACGGGTAAAAATGAAATTGGGGATTGGGTCGAAAAGGATGTAATCATCGGGGGCATAATACCCTGTGATGAGTACATTGGCCAACTCGGCAGGCGGCAGACTTGTCAAAAAATCCAGAGCGGAATGAGGCAACTCTTCATAATCGGCAATTTCTGCCAACATACTTTGCCGGTTTTTAGCATCGGCGATTAAGGATTCCAACAGCAGTTGTTCGGTTTCATGAACCCGGTCATTCCCTACAAATGCGCGCAGCACTCCCGTAAATACATCGTGTTCTTCCTGCATTTGAGGCAAAAAAACGATGTCGTCGAATAACAGTTCTTCGGAGCGTTTGGGGGAGACTCGGGCGATACCTTCATCGGGGCGATGGACAATTACACGTTGCAATCGGCCAATTTCATTGTTCACTTGCATAGAGAATCAGTGGTTATGGGCTTTTTTAAACAGGAATTGAACTAGTCCTGCATTAATTTTTGTTGTAAATGTAATTCTTGTTTATTTTGTAGACAATAATTTTAATTTGGTCGTATACTAGCAACCATCTCAACACACTTGTCGTATTATGTCAAACGGATTTTTAAAAGACTTTAAATCGCTCTTCATCGTGCCTGAAGAAGAGAGTACAAAGCCAGAGCCCAAGGCTACTGCCACTAAACCCAGTGCAGATGGTAAAACGCCGGCGAACCAACCTAAAGAGGCGGTTTCGGATACCCCTTCACCAGGCAAGGTGAACGATAAATTCTTGAACGTGCTTTTTTCGGCCATCGAAAAAAACAACCAGGAAGGTTTCGATTACCTGGAGTTTCGCAACTCCCTACAATCCTTGAAGGAAATGAACATGGATGAAGCGACCCGTTTTAAATCGGCTATGGCGATGGCAAAATCCATGGGTGCTTCAATGGCTACGATTGTAACATCTGGTCAGCAATACTTGCAAGTGCTCAAAACTGAGCAGGGCAAGTTTGATGAAGCCATGAAAAACCAGCGTGCCCAACAAATCGGCAACAAGGAGCAGCAGATGGAGGAACTCTCCAACTCGGTGAAAGCTAAAGAGGAGGAGATCAAAAAAATGCAGCTGGAAATTGAACAAACCAAGCAGAAATATGTAGAA
Organism: Chitinophagales bacterium; assembly: GCA_013298445.1. GTDB lineage: Bacteria > Bacteroidota > Bacteroidia > Chitinophagales > Saprospiraceae > Haliscomenobacter. The sequence continues at coordinate 4,475 of JAAFHQ010000127.1, forward strand.
CTTTCGCAGCAAATTAAAGATGCGACCCGACATATTGAATCTACCAAGAATGATTTTGTAGCTTCCTACGAATCATTGGCAGGGCAAATTCAGGGCGACCTGAATAAAATTCAAGAATACATGAAATAGCTTGACGGGTGGAAATTTCCCCATCATGCACAAACCTTATTTTTTATGTCTGAGCAATTGAAGCCTAAATCATTCTGGAGCAGACCAGAGGGTAAAACTGGCGCAATTTTTTTAATCGGGATTGGCGCTTTAGCGGTAATTGGCTTTATGTCCATTTTGCCAATTATAGGCCTGATCCTGAGTAACACCATCAATTTAGCCGTTGCTGTTACAGTATTGGTAGCCTTGTTGTACATGGTTCTGGACAATCGTACCCGCACACTGGTCTGGTACATGTACAAAAGTGTGATGCGCTGGATCACGGGCTTGTTTGTACAAATTGACCCCATTGCGATTCTGAAAGGTTATGTGGATCATTTGCGTAAGAACCTGCATGACATGGAGCGCCAAATCAATCGTTTGCGCGGCCAGATGCACAAATTGCGTGAAATCATCAGAAACAACCAGAAAGAAATCAAAAGTAACCTGCAATTGGCAAGTGAAGCCAAGGATAAAAGGGATGATGCTTCAATGATTCTAAAAACCCGCAAGGCTGGGCGCTTGCAGGAATCCAATGTGCGCCTGGAAGAGTTGGATCGAAAAATGGAAGTCATGTACCGGGTATTGACCAAAATGCGGGAAAACTCCTATATCCTCGCTGAAGATATCCAGGATCAGGTGATGGTCAAGGAACAGGAGCAAAAGGCGATCCATGCCAGCAACAATGCCATGAAATCGGCCATGAGCATCATCAGTGGTGATCCAGACAAACGCGCTATGTTCGACGCAGCCATGGACGCCATCACCGAAGATGTAGCCAACAAGGTGGGAGAAATGGAAAACTTCATGCAGATGTCTTCCAAATTTATGGAATCGATCGATTTACAAAATGGAGTGTTCGAAGAAGAGGGCTTAAAAATGCTGGAGAAATGGGAGCAGGATGGGGTTTCTTTGCTGCTAGGTGAAGAAAAGAAAAACATCCTTACTCTTGCTAACGATGACAACCAGGTCCTAGACTTGAACAAACCAATGAAAGAGCCCATTCGGGAGATGGGACATAAGAATCAGTACGATAGTTTTTTTGAAGCAGAATAAAAAAATGACGAATTTTTCGAATGACGAATGACGTTATTTCCGGGTTACCGGGCATGTTCGTCATTCGTCATTCGAAAAATTCGTCATTCCGTAGTTGTCGCTGCTCCCTCCGATACCGGTTTTTCATCTTTAATGAAAAAGCGACGATCCAATACGGATTGTAAACGATAAGAAATGGTAACTCCTCCTACCGAGTACCAATCATTGTAATTTGGGTTAGCGGACATGCTGATTCCATCCAGGTAATCATTAAAAACTGGGTTCAATCCAAACTCACCACCAATCGTCCAGCGCTCATTCAAATCAATTTTAACGCCACCACCAAATGGAATGGTGAACACAACCGAGCGTTGATTTTGCTCGTCTTCAGCAATTAATGCATCATAACGAGCACCAAGGTTTGGATTAAAAAAGGTGTTCGTTTTAATGAGACTCAGACCCGCTCCAGCGTATAGATAGAGGCTGAATTTCTTTTGAAACCCATCAGCCACACTCCAACGCTTGTGATTCAGGAAGTCATACTCTGTACGAGCTGCCAGCTCCGTCAAAGAGGTGGTGAAACTGAAACCTCGCCCAACGCGATCCGTTCCTTCCCAATCGAGGTCATTGCCTTTGAGCTTTCCCTGATTTAAGCTAAAACGCCAACTCAGGTTGTTGTTTGAATACAATCGGTAGAATGCCCCGAAATTGAAGCAGGACGCTCCGAGGTCATAATCTCCATTTTTGACAATGTCGCCAGCGTAGTTGCTTGCTCCCATCAAAATTCCAACTTCACCTGGAAACTTGTAAGGATTGGCCAATGTTGTTTGACCGTAAAGCGGAAAACAGGCTGCGATCAACAGCACAAAAAGGCTAGAAAAGTAATACTGTTTCATGAGTATAATTTGTTAGGTACAAAAAGCAAGTTGTAGAAGTGATGATGATTCTTTGTGTTGTGGAGAGAAAATTGCTGAATGGAGAAGTGAAAATGTACTGAGAATAGAGCGTGATAATTTCAGGTGCGTTTTATTCTGCCGCTAAATTACATTTTTTTATCATTAATACAACACTAATTTATTTATTTTTTTCGTTTAGGGTGGCATGAAAAAATGGAATCTGATCATTGGCACCTTATTGTTGTGTGCAAATTTCGCCTTGGGCCAATCCTACAATACTGCCCTGGGTTTACGGATGGGAACCGAGTGGGGGCTCACCATGCGGCAGCGTTTTTATAAAAATTACGCCGCAGAAATGCTCCTTCAATCCAGTCTGCAAAGGGAGGAAACCCAATTGACTATATTAGGGCTCGTTCATAAACCTTTGTTGACCCGGCGCCTGAATTTTTATTATGGTGCAGGTTTTCACAAAGGTTGGGCCGATCAGTTGGAAGTTTCTTATGATGACCCCTGGGGCATCGACTTCATCGCTGGTTTGGAGTTGACCATTGGTAGCATCAATCTAAGCTACGATTACAAACCAGCTATCAACCTCTCGGGTGGAGAAAAAACCTTTTACAGCCAGACCGGCATCAGCCTTCGATATGTCATTTGGAAAAGAGATAAGTATCCTTGGGAACAAAATTCCAAGAAAAAGCGTAATAAAGGGAAAGGTGGCCTGTTTGGAATCTTCAAGTAAATTTTTTTTCAGATAAACTTGACAAATTCCGATGCAGTATATTATCTTTGCCCTGCTTTAGAAATAAGGCACAACATGGTGATTGTAGCTCAGCTGGTTAGAGCACCAGATTGTGGTTCTGGGGGTCGCCGGTTCGAACCCGGTCATTCACCCAATCAAGAGAGTCAATGGTTTTTTAAGCCGTTGGCTCTTTTTTTTTGCCCTTTCCAGTTAAATGACGAATAATTCGAATGACGAATGACGAATTGGGGGCGCTCTTCAAAATTCAGGAGCAATGCCCGATATTCGTCATTTGTCATTCGAATTATTCGTCATTTTTATACAACAAGGCTGAGTAACATCACCCCAATCAATCCTGTCACTCCCACAATCCCTTCCATTATGGTCCAGGTGCGAAAAGTTTGACCTACCGTCAGTCCCATGTATTCTTTAAACATCCAAAATCCAGTATCATTTACGTGTGAAAGCATCAGACTGCCCGCACCAATGGCCAAAACCATCAGCTCAGGAGAAACATCAGATCCTGCCATCATGGGTTGAATGATCCCCGCTGCCATCAAACCAGCTACCGTTGCAGATCCCAGAGATACCCGGATGATGGTAGCGATGAGCCACCCCAAAAATAGCGGCGAAAGTGCAATCCCACCCATTAAGGCAGTCAATTGATCTCCAATCCCAGACTCGATCAAAACCTGTTTGAAAGCCCCACCTCCACTAACGATCAATAAAATGGTTGCCACACTTTCAATGGCAGTGGAGGTTTTTTGCATGATTCCTGCGAAATTCTTTTGCTGACCAAGGATTGGAATAGCGAGAAAAACACCCAGGATCATGGCCGTGCTAGGGTCGCCAATGAAACCCAAAATCTGCCGGATGGTACTGCCTTTTTCGAATACCAGGTCGCTGATAGTGGCTACCGCCATCAACACCACCGGAATCAATGCCGCAATCAAACTTGGCCAGAATCCGGGGAGCTGTGCATCACTGTTTTCACTTTCAGGAAACAGTTTATCGGAAGGTTTAATGTCCATCCCTCGCAACAACTTAGGAAAAAGAATACCTGAAAAAAATATAGCTGGTATGGCCACGATAATCCCATAAATGATAACCAAACCCACATTGGCTCCAAATAAGGCCGCAATGCCTGAGGGTGCAGGGTGGGGCGGAAGAAAACCATGGGTGACCGATAGGGCTGCCGAGACAGGAATCACTACCTGAATCAGGGAGATGCCCGTGCGGCGAGCGATGCTAAAAACCAATGGCAGCAATAGAATAAAACCAGCATTGTAAAACATTACGATGCCAATTACAAAGGCGCTTAGCGCCATCGAAAGCCCCAGGTATTTCATGCCAAAGGTATCAATCAAACCCTGACTGATTCGTTTGACGGCGCCTGTTTCGGATAAAATGATGGCCAGCAATGCGCCAAAGGCAATGATCAAGGTAAGTGACCCCAGAGTGTCTCCCATCCCTTTTTGAACGGCTTTGATCACGTCTACGGGAGCCATCTGGGCACCTAAACCTGCCAGAATGGATACCAAAACAAGGGCAATGAATGCGTTGAACTTAAATAAAGTGATGAGCAAAATCAGCAGCACTACGGCTGAAATCAGTACGATCAGGAGCATGATGCGATGGGTTTTTGATGTAGGAAAGAGGCAAAATAGGCATTTATTTTAAAAAACAGGAAAGTTTACAAATGAAAATAAGCCTGACAAATGCATTGCCAGGCTTATTTTAAGAACCATTGATTGAAGTTTGTTTAGGAGAAAATCCTTAGACTGGTTCCATTCAGAGCAGTGTTGTACTGGGTTAATGCTCGGGATGCTGGGCCACCTGTAACCGAGCCGGATTCAGCGAACGTAGCACCGTGATTGGGGCAGTAAAACCGTTTGTTGTTGGCCTGATACTGCACAGTGGTTTGTTCGTGGGTACAGGCAGCAGAAACCGCGATGTATGCTCCAGTGGTAGTACGGCCAATGATGATGCCGTCTTTTACCAGCGAGCCACCGTTGCTATTGAGTGCAGAATTGGCACTGGCGGATAAATCCAGGGTGAAATCCACATTGGAAGGAGCAATGCCCGATTCTTTGGAACAGGCACCCAGGCAACTGGCTACCACCAGGCTGCCAACGGAGAACCCGAGCAAGTTCATGAATTCTTTACGGTCCATATTTGAATTTGGGTTAAATAATAATGGAAAATGGTCAACAGGGAACAGGTGGTTTCGTAATTAACGAACGGATAGAAAATTGGTTTATACTTTAAAAGCAAAAAAAGGAAGGTTTGTACTCAGCAAGACTGAATAAAATTTCTAAGCAAAGCAATTGAAGGAAATTAAGGAATAAACATGGCCATTTGTTGCTGAATCTCCATGGCCGCAGCTCTAGCCTTGTCAGCAAAATCTAGTCCGGTACCGGCATAGATGATACCGCGAGAGGCGTTGATCAATAAACCAATATCTTCGTTTAGACCAAATTTACACAAGGCTTCGAGGTCGCCGCCCTGGGCGCCTACTCCGGGTACTAATAAAAAATGATTGGGTGCAATGCGGCGGATGTCGCCAAATTTGTCTGGATGGGTAGCACCCACCACAAACATGAGGTTTTCGTGCGTTCCCCAGCTCATGGCCTTGCGCATTACTTTTTCATAGAGCGGCATGGCTTGATCCTGTAGGCCCAGCTGAAAATCTGAACTGCCTTCATTGGAAGTTAAGGCCAATAAAATGACCCACTTATTGGGGAAATCTAAGAAGGGCTGCACGGAATCGGAGCCCATATAAGGGGCAACCGTTACTGAATCAAAGGAGTAGGTCTTAAAAAAAGTTTGGGCATAAAGTCGGGAAGTATTGCCAATATCGCCACGCTTGGCGTCGGCAATTGTGAAATGTTCCTCACCTATATATGCTATCGTCTTTTGTAAGGAATGCCAACCTTGGGGCCCATGTGCTTCATAAAAAGCCAAATTGGGTTTATAGGCTACACATAAGTCCCGAGTAGCATCGATTATAGCTTTGTTGAATTCAAAGATCGGATCTTCAGTTTCTAGCAAATGTGCTGGAATCTTACTCCATTCCGTGTCCAATCCTACACACAAAAAGGACTTCTTGCGGCGGATTTGGGCAATTAATGCTGCTCTGGTCATGCTGAAAAAACTTACAGTACTATTCCGTTCACTGCTTCTACACCAGTGATTTCAGGTACTTTTACCCTAATGGCTTGTTCAATGCCTGCCCGCATGGTCATGATCGACATGTTGCAGTTTTGGCAATTGCCCAACCATTTGATTTTGACAATCTTATCGTCGGTAACGTCTACAACTTCCACGTTTCCACCATCTACGGCGAGGTGGGGGCGCACGTCGTTGAGCGCGGAGTCGATACGGGCGATTAATTCGGATTTTTCCATGTTGTTGTTTAT
>JAAFHQ010000128.1 GCA_013298445.1 Chitinophagales bacterium
CCATCAAATTGTTGGTCTTGAAACATTCTCAAAGGCCCTTCCAGGTTGCCAACGATGAAACGGCCCTGGTTACCATTGCGGGTTCGGGCGTGTTGGATCATGTTTTCGCTGACGTCGATTCCCGTTACCTCAGCCCCTCTTTGCAACAAAATTTCACTGTAAATGCCGGGGCCACAGCCTGCGTCAAGGATCTGTTGTCCAGCCAGCTTTTCATCTAACAATGACAACATGGCCGGGCGGTCGTAGTAGGCGTTGTATTCTTTGTCGGGCGCAATCTCGGCGTAGGCGTCGGCGAGTGCCTGGTAGGTGTGGTAAGCAATCGGTGTAGAAGGCATGTTTCATTTTTTTTAGGAACAACATAACGACACTCCACTTCCAGGAGTTCCTGAAACAGCTTGGTGAATTTAATAACTCACATTACGCAGTTCTATTCTTAGACTCCTTCAAATATGAGCACCACTAATGCACACAGCGATTTCAATATGACCCTGTTTTTTTACCGCAGAGTTTCACAGAGTACACGCAGAGTTTCGCGAAGTTTTTTTAGGGGCACCTGCGGTGCGGAGAGGTCACTGAGGTCGCCTTTCCTTAAGCTTGGGTACTTACCCTTTATCAAGTCACATTTTCATTGGTTTGATCTTAAGCAAGATTTTCCTGGAGCACAAACTCCAGCCACCGCAGGTGGCAAACTCCTTAAAACTTAAAAACTCTATGAAACTCTGCGTGTACTCTGTGAAACTCTGCGGTAAAAAATGCGTAATGTGAGTTAGTAAAAATTTACTGGCCCTTTTTTTGCTCCAAAAAATCATCCGTAAAATGCGCCCGGCGCTTTTCCTGCTTAAACTTGTCGGCATTAAAAACCTGTGAATCCCCTCTCGGAATCGACAAAGAACTCCAGTTCGTATCACAGCACATTTTACCAATGAACACTATTTGGCCTACATGGTAAGGATAATGTGCCAATTGCCGATTGATGGCTTCCATCACGGTATGTCCCTCGTTGCGGATGTAAATGATGCGCTCCAGGTCAGCAGGTTCGAGTGGATTTATTGCGTCAAATAAGCATTGCCAACCCGCGTTCCATTTTTCCAACAACTCCTGGCGGGAGGCGATGTCGTTTTCAAATTCGGCATCGCGATCCCGCCATTCTTTTTCCCCATCGCTGTTTAAAAAATCTGTCCAGCGCGAAAGCATATTGCCCCAAAGGTGTTTGACGATGGTGGCAATGCTGTTGCTTTCAGGATTGTACTGCCAAAACAGTTGTTCATCATTGAGTTGAGCAATGGTTTTATCGCCTAACATTTTATAATAGGCAAACTGTTTTTTCACGCTTTCGAGATATTCACTACTCATAACCTGATTGTTAAACTAACGCAATAAAGTCACCTCCCCACGAACCAGGGCATTACCTGGACCCTTATCATCCACATATTCGATTCGGAACCAATAGATGTAAACACCTTGAGGAGCTTTTTGGCCCCGAATGAACCCATCCCAGCCCGTATCGATATCAGTAGAACGGAAAGCCTGATTGCCCCAGCGGTCAAAAACCTGGATTTCATAGGCTGTTACCCGCACATTTTCATTGAGGTAAGGTCGGAACGTTTCATTGGTGCTGTTGCCATCGGGAGAGAAAGCATTGGGGGTAAAGGTTTTAAACACGATACATTCCCGCAAGCTTAAAGTCATCGAGTCCGTATCTGCACACCGACCATTGGAAGCACGGACCCAGTAGGTTCCAGCAAGCGTAGCCGACAGGGATTTACTCGTGCTGCCATCCGACCACAACAACTGGGCATTGCCACTGCCATTAGCTTGCAGCACAAATGGTTTGTCATCACAAACAAGGGTATCCGGGCCAAGATTTACGCTTGGAATAGCATTAAAAGCGACCTTGAGGCTATCCCTAAATCTGCAATTCTTCTGAGTTGCCTCGGACCAATAAGTCCCCGCACTGGTGACGTTTATCCCTGGTGTAGACGCCCCCGTACTCCAGCGCACCTGATCAAAGCCAGTCAAAGCACCCAAGGCCAGGGTTTCTCCGGTACAAAGCACGGTATCCACACCCAGGTTAAAACGAGGCAGAGGATTGTAAGTAACCCTGATCGAATCCCTCACCCGACAACGCCCAGCTGCAACCTGTGCCCAATACAAGCCAGCCTGGTTCACCACAAAAACCGGATTGTTGGAGCCGTCCTGCCATTGAGTAGTGGTGTTGGGCACCTGCACACTAAGCCGGAGTGTACTGCCTTCGCAAAGGGCGGTATCTGGCCTCAATAAACTTTGGGGTAAATTCACTGCTACGATCTTCACGCTATCTCGACGTACACAAGCATTCAGGTCGATTTCCAACCAATAAGTCCCCGTTTGGTTCAGCATTTTTGCTGCGGTAGCCTGGCCATCGTTCCAGCGGTATACCCCTCCTGCAACAGTCGGGTTTAAATTCAGGGTTTCATTGTTGCACAAGGTCGTGTCCGGCCCCAAAGTAAATTTAGGGTAAGGCTTGTAGGCAATTCGTACCGAATCGCTGACACTACAACGCCCTGAACTGGCTCGCAAAATGTACAAACCCGCCGTAGAAACCACATATGGATTGGCACTGGAATTGTCTTGCCAAAGCAAAGTGGCGCCTGGAACATTGAATTGATAGGTCTTGGTCAAGCCCTCACACAAAGTTGTATCCCGGCCTAACAAACCTTTGGGCAAATCGATAAATTGTACCCGGATGCTGTCGCGCTTGCGGCAACCATTCACGGTTACATCTGCCCAGACGATTTCTGATTGGGTCAAATTCCGGGTAGCAGTGGTGTTGCCATTGTTCCAACGGTAAGTCGCATTGGTGGTGGTGGCATTCAGATTTATGTTTTCTCCGGCACAGAGCGTCGTATCTCGGCCTAGGCTGAATTTGGGCTCGGGGGAAAAAGTGTAGGTTGCCGAGTCGCGTTTGGTGCAGCCATTCAGGGTTACATCCACATAATAAAGGCCGGTTTGGGTAATGTTGATTCGAGGGGTTGTAGCTCCGGTATTCCAACGGTAAGTCCCCCCATTGATGGATACACTAGGGCTGTAGGATTCACCGATGCAAAAACCCCGATTGGCCCCCAATTCAAAAGCCGGCCCAGGGCTGAAGGTAAACCGTCTTTGGTCGTTGAAGGTACAGCCATTTAAGGTGGCAGTTACGGCGTACAAGCCGCTCGATTGGACGCTGATGTTTGCATTGGTAGTGCCATTGGACCAACGATAAGTGGTATTTCCTGGGGTGCTGACCGTTGCCCGCAAGTTGAAATTAATCCCATCGCACAAGCTGGTATCCGCTCCAAGTTCGAAGCGCGGCAGGGCCTGCACCCGGAGGTTAACACTGTCTCGTTCGGTACAACCATTGGCACTTGCTTCCAGCCAATAAACGCCAGCGGTGCTTGCCCGAAAAGTAGAACTGCTGCTGCCATCCTGCCAGCGGTAAGTGATATTGCCCAGATTGGAGCGCAGATCAAAACTCCCTCCTTCACAAAAAACGGTATCACGCCCTAAACTCAAGCCCAGAGCAGGTAGGACGCGAATGTTGATGGAATCGCGGGCGGTGCATTGGCCATCGTTGACTTCAACCCAAACCAATCCTGCTGTAGTGACCCGCAAAGTAGCACCAGTACTACCATTGCTCCATAGGTAAGTTCGTCCACCAGCCTTGGAGGCATCCAGCAGTAAGGATTGTCGGTCACAAATACTGGTATCGCGGCCCAAATTGATGGCTGCAGGACTGATGACCCTAACTTGGGTAGAATCCGAAGCAAAACAGCCCGATAATTCGACGATCACTTTGTATTTTCCTGCTTTACTGGCATCGATACTGGTAGCAGTAGAGCCATCCTGCCAGCGATAGGTGGCGCCAACCAGATTCAGATCGGCGTTCAAAACCAGACCTTGGTTGGCACACAAGGTGGTGTCATTTGTCAAATTAGGCGTAAAATCGGCGGCGGGCAATACCCGTACAGTGTCCCTCAGGATACATCCATCATTGTAAGTGACCGCCACGAAATAGGTTCCAGCCCGAGTCACATTGAATGTTGCTTTGGTGCTACCATCGTTCCAGCGGTAGGCTTCTCCGGAGCTAAAGGTGTTGGCATCGAGGAGCAAACTATTGTTTTTGCACAAGACCGCATCTTTGCCTAAAATGCCTTCGTCAACGTAGTCTACTGGGGTATCAAAAACCCAACGCTCATTGCTATTGGCAATGTTCGTACTGTTGGCCCCAGCGAGGAATTGGGTAGAGCCTACCCCTCGTTGATCCCGCATTTGTACAAAATCCGCCACTACTTTTCCCCCATTCATGATCACTTCCGCCTTGTTGCCGCTAACAGTAGAGCGGAGTTCAATCGGGTTACAGTTGTTGCCAATGACCTGAAAATATTCATTGATGGTTTGGTCTTGGCGTACATCCAAATCGTAGGTTTTACCCGCTGTAAAAATTAAGGAGTCGATGATATTGAGCCCCAGGACAATTCCACTATTTCGGAATTCAATCCGGTTGAAACGATTGGTTTTTGGTCCATTCCCAGGAAATTGCGCATTAAAATAGGATTCAAGCGTAGATGTTCCATTGGGATTGGAGAACAATACATTGTGGAAAGTCGCATTGTTATTGGAGTAAAAAGAAGGAGTCGTATTGGTAAATTCCAATAGTGAAGTTCCAGCATCCACCGTTGCCGTTTCTGTTACTAAAAAAATGTAAAAATTAGTAAAACCATTGCCCGTTAAACGGATATGACTTTTTCCTAATTTTATTATTTGTTTGTTAAAGTGATAACCACTGATCCAAAAAGTTTCAGCAGTAACTGGCCTATCATTTGAATTGAACTCGCCAGATCGAACGTAAAGATTATAAGTACTTAGCGTATCCTGCAAGATCCAGGAGCCATTGCCATTGATGGTGGTGTTGAAGACATTAAAACCGCGGGTTAGAATGGTATTACCAGTTAGGTTTCCACGGAATTCAAGCAGAGTGAGTGAAGATTCAGTTCTTTTGCTTGGCAAATTGACCGAGCCGAATGCATTCAAACTCCACATCCTGAAGATGGGGTTATTGCTTACTCCATTCCAGCTCATGTTGCGACAATAGGCAAAACGGCTGTAATTGTTGACTTGTTGATCGGGGCCGTTGAATGAATTGGCGTCGAAGAAGACATTGTCTTTGGCTGTAGGAATACACTCACCGCCAGGGCCGCCACTGGTTTTTGACCAGTTGACTGGATCGAACCAATCACCATTGCCGCCTTTCCCAACCCAATACAGGTCTCGTCCTACCAGTTCATTGATGGTCCAACCTTCGTTGTTGCCCAGATCAATCGAATTGTTCGCAATGGCAGGACCTACCCCAATGCGTTTGATGTCCTGGATCATCAAGCGTTGGGTCGTAATGGGTTTTGTGGCATTCAGAATAGCTTGTCCAGAATTAGCCGCAGAACGCAATTCTACCATTCCTGTGCATACGTCGGGGACGATCAGCTCTCCCAGCGTAAAGGTATCCTGAGCATTGATCTGGAAGGCGTAATTGACATTAAAAAATTTGACCACATTGGCGGTATTGATTCCATAATTCCACAGTGTGGCTGTCGTTGTTACCGTATCAAAGCGTTGTTTTTGCCGGAAAGCGTTATTGAGTGTACCATCCCCTCCTGCAAATTCGACAACATTGTATGTCAATAAAGGTGCAGCTACATTGGCGCTGGAAGTCATGTTTCCATACAAATTGCTGAATCGGATGATCGATGTTCCTGCATCCAGTGTAAGTTGCAAGGAGTTCATGTTCCATTCCAGGTTATTGTAGTTCTGGGGATCCCGATTGCGCATGATCCAAAGGCTGGTACCCAGACTTAATTTGCGTGGCTGATTTTCTCGCGAGAGCAAGTTGCGGGTGATCACGCGTTGATTGGCAGTTGAGAAATCACCTTGCACGAAATAAAAGTTATTGAATACAGATAAACTATCGGTTAAAGCCCAGGTTCCAGAACCTGCCACGTAAATGTCTTTGTTGAAAATACGCCCGGCAGACGTGATGGTATTCCCGGGATTGGCACCTTCGAAATAAAAATCGCCTTGGAAATTTTGTCGCAACGTAGTAATAAAAACCAATGACCCAAAAATGTGCATGGCTTTGGTTTTGTCTCCGCTGAGGGTTGGCGTGCCATTGGCCCCCGTCCAGGTCATGTTGCGGCAGTAGGCATTGTCCACATCAATGGTAACTGTAATGCTGTTGCCTGAATTGGCATCAAAAAACACGTTGTCTCCAGCTGTAGGTATACAACTCCCCCCTGGGCCTCCACTAGTCAATGACCAACGGGCAGGGTCGTTCCAATTGCCGGATCCACCTACCCAAAAAAGGTTGTTGTTGCTTTTGGGGATGATGGTCCAGCCAGTATTGTTGCCTAAATCGGCGGCATTTCTGGCCACGAATCGCGCTCCACCCGCCCCTCTAATGTCCTTTAATGAGATAAAATTACCAGTGATCGAATCTGCGCTTGCTTCAAAAGTAACCTGGGTGCCAGAGTTGCTGCTAAAGACCTGGATGGGCTGATTACATTGTCCTGTAGCAACCAGTTTTTTCAACCGGTAAGTAAACCCGGATTGGAATTTAAAACTTTTCCCCGGGCCGAGTACCAGTTCATCAAAAGCGGCAGTTCCTTTGACTTCACTATCATTGCGCATTTCAAGGCGAAGGAGGTTAACGCCCCCACCAGTGATGCTTTCAAATTTTCCAAAGCCGATAAGGTTGGAATAAAGGACAGTACCCAAATTGACGTTGCCCGTTCCGGTAAATCTTACTAAAGGTTTATTTGAGCTGAGGTCAATAACTGAATTACCGGGAACGATGCTCAGATTGGTCCGATTGAATTCAACTACCGCGGAATCTTGTTCCCACCATTCGTAACGACGATAATAGCGCCCTGAAACGGTAATCCGACTAGTGCCTAAATCCAAGGCTACCGGAGAACTTGGGATTACAAAAAGTTTAAGGCAGCTTATGTTTTGGTTACCTGTGTTCAAACTACCTGCTCGGATGAACAACGTGGTATCTACTTGCAAAGGGCCGCCGAGTGTCCAGCCTCCGCCTACCCCGGCGAAAGTGCCAATTTGGCGGATGCGATGGCCAGCCATGTTGATGGTATGTCCCGTAGTGCCGGCCAAAAAATTGACCGAGCCCCGAAACGAAAACACCATATTCGCACTCAGTCTTAAGGAGCCGTAAACATTGAGGATATACCCTGCCGGAGCGGAAAAAGTAGGGTTATTGGTCGCTGCTTCCCAGTTCATGTCCAGGCAAAAAATCGACTGGTTGTTGACATTGATCAATTGATTGGGAGCAGTGAAGGAATTGGCATCAAAAAACACCCGATCGTTGGGGCTTGGCACTACGTTGTGACGGGTAGCACCACCGCTAGTGGTCGCCCAATGGCTGATATCGGACCAGTCACCGCTGCCACCCACCCAATAATAGTCAGCAGCTTGGGCCTGTTGAGCCAGCACAAGGATCATGATTGTTAACAAAAGGGGTCTAAACATGGTCTTTTAGGTTTATGGGTTAACGTACAAAATCGGTAATCAATCTTTTATTTTTTCCTCCGCAATCGTCCCCACCAGAGCAGCAAACGATTCAATAGCCCCATCCACAAGGGTGGTTCAGGCAAAGTGGAAGTTGTTTCAGCTTCTTCGACGAGGCTGGTTTTGGAAAAATCGTACAATTCTTCAAAAATTTTACGCACGTTTTGTTCAACCATCCCTCGAAAAGGAATCCGCGCCATCAAGCCATATAAAGCGGCATTGCCTTTTGCGGTTTCCCCTGGATTGTTTTTTGCAAAGAGAATTGAGGCTTTGAGGTCTGCAATGTAAGTGTCAATCACGGGAATATTCTGGCGCATTACCGTCAGGTGGATAGAATTGGGCAATTGTTGACGGTCCAACATCCATCCTTTTTGTTCCAATTGATCGGCCACTACAAAGATATCAGGCTGGTTTCCACGAGTTGTATAGGCGATGATGTTCATCACCGGAGTGCCCAAAATACTGATTTCTGGAATTTCTGCCAAAGCTTTTTTGATCTGACCGGTAGCTTGCATGATTTCCTGAGTGATTTGTAAGTACCCATCCTGCCCCAGTGCCTGCATCGCCGACCAGGTAGCCGCGATGGCACCTCCTGGGCGAGACCCCATTAAAGTGGGCGAGGCATAAATACCGCCTGGCCAATCGGTGGCGATGTAAAACTGGTGTTTCAGGTAGTTCATGTTCCGGTACAAAAGCACCGAAGCTCCTTTGGCCCCATAACCAAACTTGTGGGCGTCGGCAGAAAGCGAAGTAACCCCCGGCACCCGGAAATCGAATGGATCAACGGGATATCCCAATTTTTCTACCCAGGGCAATAAAAATCCTCCGATGCAACAATCAACGTGAAACGGCAGTTTTTTCTCCAGCGCAAGGGCTGCAATCTCAGCAATGGGGTCCAGTGCGCCATGCGGATAGGTAGGGGCCGAAGCGGCTATAAGGATGGTGTTGCGGGTAATCAGTTTGGCCAATTCCTGCGGCTGCGCCCTCATATCGGCATCAATCGGGGCCTTTTTTACTTTGATATTGAGAATGTGAGCGGCTTTTTCAAAAGCGGGGTGAATGCTATTTGAAGCGACCATTTCCGGCTCGGTAATCTGGGGAAACAACTTGCGGGCCCGCTCTCGGTAGGTGTACACGGCGAGGAAAATACTCTCTGTGCCCCCCGAAGTCATCGTGCCTGTCACGTTTTCATCGCCGTTTAACAAACTGGCCGTCATTTGAATGACCTCCAGTTCCATTTTTTTCAAACTTTGAAAAGCAAAAGGATTGAGGTAGTTTTCGGAAAAAAAACTACTGTAGGCCTGGGTCAGGAGCTCTTGGTGGGCATCATCAACGTAGTAGACCATACTCCAGGCACGACCTGCTTTCCAGGAAATGTCCTTTAAATGTAACTTTGACAATTCATCAAGAATGGTATCTTTATCGCGGCCTTGAGCAGGAATGGAAATTCTTTCGGACATACAGTAAACTGTTTTAGCGTTCGGAAAAATACAATACCTTCCCTGCTTTATCGTGCGAACTGCATAAACTGGTCATTTTTTTTAACCATTGATAATCGCAAGCAAATGAAAAACAAACAAAAAGCACTCATCGGATTCGCGCTTTTGAGCCTAATTGCCTTGAGTTGCCAGCCTAAAACAAAAGAAAAAGAAAGCGCCGAAATGGAAACCAAGAAGGAAATGGCCTACCGCCTACCTGATCCAAAAAACTTCGACAAAACCCACCAGGGTAAAAAAATCGAATTGTTCATCCTGAAAAATGGCCCGATCCAGGCAGCCATCACCAATTACGGTGCGCGCATGGTTGGCCTTTTGGTACCGGACAAGGATGGCCGAGACATCGATGTGTTGACTGGGTACAACAACATCGATGACTACCTCAAAACGGAATCTTACTTTGGTTGCGTAGTGGGTCGTTATGGCAACCGGATCGCCAAAGGGAAATTTACGCTAAATGGCAAAACCTACACCCTGGCTACCAACAACGGAGCCAATCACCTACACGGCGGGCCAGAAGGTTTTTGCAAAAAGGTCTGGGATGCCAAACAAATCGACAGTAGTTCGGTTGAATTCAGCTACCTGTCAAAAGACATGGAAGAAGGTTACCCTGGCAATTTGCAGGTAAAAGTAACCTATCGCTTGACTGCTGATCGCGGCGTAGAAATCGAATATAGCGCTACCACCGACAAACCCACCGTACTCAACCTCACCAACCACAACTACTGGAACCTGGATGGCGAGCGCGACACCAGCATCAACGACCACCTTTTGCAGATTTTTGCCTCCAAATACACGCCTGTTGATTCTACCTTGATTCCTACGGGTGAGTTGGCTTCGGTAGAGGGTACACCATTTGACTTCCGCAAACCCACAGCCATTGGTGATCGAGTAGATGCGGATCACGAGCAGATCAAATATGGCAAGGGGTATGACCATAATTTTGTCGTAATACCCAAAAAAGTAGCAGCTGGCGATTTGCCCATGATTGCCACTGTACTTAGTCCGAATTCCGGGATCAAAATGGAAGTGTTGACGGCTGAGCCAGGGATTCAGTTTTATGGCGGCAACTTTTTGACAGGTTCACAAGTGGGCAAAAGTGGCCAGGCGTATGTGTTCCGCTCTGCATTGTGCCTCGAAACTCAACATTTCCCCGATAGCCCCAATCAGCCAAAGTTCCCAACGACTACCTTAAATCCTGGGCAAACGTATAGCACGCGTACCATTTATCGGTTCCCGGCGCAGTAGAGACGTAGGGCAGTGCGTCTTCTACGCTGCATTGCCCTGATTAACATTAACACATCCAAACATGAGTCATCCCGAATTTTTGAAAAGTCAAAATCGGGCATAAACCTAATCGCGGAGCGATTGAATTTATAATAGCCCCGGTCGTCCGGGGTAAATAGTTGGGTCAAATTGGCGGCAACCACGGCAGTGGTTGAACTCAATTGAGCAGAAAGTTCAACCGCATCCGCGGTTGCGAAACCTTTTGCTACCAAAATGACCCCGGACGACCGGGGCTATTATAAATTCAACCGCTTTCGCGGTTTGTCATCCCAAAAATTCGGGATGACTCATGTTTGAATCCTACTCCCAACTCGGCCATCTCCCCGGCGTAG
>JAAFHQ010000129.1 GCA_013298445.1 Chitinophagales bacterium
GAAGCTACCCACGGTACTGCTCCAAAATACGCTGGCCAGGATAAAGTAAATCCAAGTTCGGTAATCTTGTCTGGTGAGATGATGTTCCGCTACATGGGTTGGAAAGAAGCTGCTGATCTGATCATCAAAGGCGTTGAGGGCGCCATCAGCAACAAACGTGTAACTTATGATTTCCACCGCCTGATGGAAGGAGCAACTTTGTTGAAGTGCTCTGAGTTTGGCGATGAGATTATTGCGAACATGTAATGAATGATAAATTATAAGTGATGAGTGATGAATTAAATGGTGTCCCTAAATATCAGGTGAGCCCATTTAATTCATCATTCATCACTCATAATTCATCATTATTCTTTACTCGCTCTTCACGAACTTCTTCGTTCCCGTTCCATTCTCTGTAGTGACCTGCATCAGGTAGGTACCCGCTGGAAGTCCATCCACCGAAATCTGGAATTGATCACGCTTCACGTTGGTGTATACTTTCTCCATGATTTGGCGACCAGCCATATCCATGATCCGTACATTGGCTTGTTTGGACACTTTGTTCAAGGCCAACTGCAAGTAGATGTCTTCACGAGCCGGGTTAGGGCTAATCGCAAATTCATTGCTGATTGAAGGCACATCTTGATCACTGGTGATTTTAAGTGGTCCAACGTTCATACGTACGACATATACGTTTTCCAACCCGTAACCAGTTGGGCTATAGGTAACCGTACCCAAATCTGAATCCAGGGCGGTGAAGCTGGCGTAACGCGGTTTGTCGGCAGCAAACCCTGTCAACAACATTGGACGGCGGTCATAGGTATCATCCAACAGCAGTTCAATGTCGGTATCATCACCAGTAAAATATTCAATCATCACCAAATAGGTGGTGGTATCGGCCAATTGCACTGCAGGTTCTCCTTGTTCGGGGAAAGGCACAGTAATCAGGCGAGAGCCCGTTTCAGTACCTTTGATGTCATAGAAATTGTCTGCGATCAAATTGCGTTCGGTTGCTTCCACCAGTGCATTTCCGTTGCGGTCATCCCAGGTGTACAAACTCACCAGCAGGGAAATCCCCGTAAGGTCTGAACCATTGTTCACCCCAAAAGAAACGCTCCGCAAATAATTGCCTTTACCTTTGACGACGTAATAACTGTTGCCATAAGCAGCAGAGTGTGGCTCGTTTACATCCCAGTTGTCACCAGGCAGAGTCCAGAAGGAAGCGCCCAATTCCTTGGCAAAAGTGGTGTCAGTAACCCGGAAGAAGAAGCCTTCCAGGTTGTCAAAGCGATCATAATCCGTTGAATCAGCTGCTGCCTGATAAATCATAGCATAAGTTCCCTTTTTGTTTGGAAGGTACTTGGCCGCAAAAATAGCTGTATCAATCTGGTTAGGCGCGATGGAAGCCGAAGTTACCGAATCCCGGAAAATACGGGCATTGGTCGTAGAGTCAACAGCAGAGATGTACAACTTCAGGTTGGTTTGCGCTTTAGCACCAATGTTTTCAACCGCTGCACCATAAGGAATGGTTTCAGCTTGCGTGGCAGGTTGTTGCATGTTGGGTGACAAGGCGTAGAACTGCGTCAAAGCCAGGTTGTTGGCTTCCCGCTTCACCAGTTTAACATCGTCAATTGCCCAGTGGTAAAAATTGCCATTGTAGCGGAACTTGATTTTGACACTATCTGCCGTTTCACTTCCAATCAAACGTACAGATTTGTAGGGATCATCATTTTCTTCAAAAGGCCTAACTTCTTCGTTGATTTGAGTAGAAACCCAGGTTTTACCTCCATCTTTTGACCACTCTACAAAGTATTCAGAATCGTAAAAGTGGGTTAAAGACTGGTAAAAGGACACGTTCATTGCACTGCCTTTGGTCACCTTGATGGTTGGAGAGATCAGTTCGGCGCTGTGTGGCGCGGGACAAGTACCTTGCCCAATGTTCGTACAAGATGTCGCGCTTGCCAAATCCAAGGTTGCTGCGTTCATGATCATGGCTCCATTACACCGAGTTGGTGAAAAGAAAACCAATTGACCTGGAGAGGCTACCAAACAAGGAGATGGAAAGGCGTTGGCAGAAATCCAAGACCAGGCAACTGCCGTATTGGGTTTCCCGGAACAAGAAATAGTGTTGCTTTTCCAACCGTTCAAGCCCCCATCAAAATCCCCTTGTTTGGAGCTGTTTCCCCAAACCACCAAATTGGGATCTACAAAATCAGGGGTATTTGACTTGATGGTGACTTTTATTGAGCTGGTCAATAATGGTTTGATTTTGTTGGCCGTAGCCAAAGACACCATAAAGCTTGGAATCGTCACCTGGTCACCACCTGCTCCTGTCGCCATTGAAAAAATGACGGGAGTTGCAGCAGTGTTATTGAGTATGATTACTGCAATGGCGCCCTTTTTTTGGGCATTGAGTACCTTTTCTGAAAAATTACAAGTTCCCCGATCAATAACAGCGATTTTTCCAGTTAAATCGGTTACGATTGGAGACGTTGAACAGCCCAGCGTTCCATTTGCTGCATCTTTAGCCTGGATCAACTCTCCAGTAACGGTACAGAAGCTCCGGCCAAAAGTGGCCATTTCTGCTTGGTAATTGCCAGCAATGGCAGCAGGCTCAGTTACCGTCAGCACATGGCTTTGGGCAGTAATTTGGGATGTAAAGATCAGTAAGAACAACCCCGCTAAAAGGGAATAGACTACTGAACAAGAGTGCGTAAAACTCCGCATATGCGAATATTTATTTAGGTGATGAAATGTAAACCAAAATTGGCGTTGATCTGATGGATGAAAAGATTTGAATCAAATGTAACAACCCGAAAATTACAGTTATAATGTAAAAGATCAAATTCTAAGCGGTATTTTGTAGGAAGGGTTACAAAATACACATCCGGGCCATCCTTGAAAGAGCTTCCTTAAAGCCGCCTCATCCGCAGAAAAACCCGATACTCTGAATCCTGGATGAAGTGAATTTCGGCCTCAATCCGCTGTGCCCTCATTTTCATATTTTGAAGCCCATTGCCGGAACCTGGTTTTGTTGTGCTCGTTGAGATAGGCCCGTCATTGGCTATTTCCATTTCGAAAAAGCGGCCTTGATGGGCAAGGCGGATGCTTACCTGACTGGCTTTGGCGTGTTTGGCTACATTGTTGATGGCCTCTTTAAAAATGTAGTACAAATCCTGGCGAATTTGGATGGGGATGCCCGTTTTGAGGTCCAGATTTTTTAGGGTTACTTGGAATTGTACATTGAGGGGACTCAATACATCGTTGGCATGCTCCTGCATCCGAAACAAGAGGTCCTCGATGTGGTCTTTTCGGGAATCAATTGACCAGATCACATCGTGCAAACGAGACATGGCCTTTCGAGCGATTTCAGCAATTTTATTCAATTTACCAGGGTCCACATTGTTCGTACCCAGGTGCTGCAACACCTCTGCCTGCATGGCAATTCCCGCCAGCAGCCCACTCACTTCATCGTGGATGTCCGCAGCTATTTTGGTGCGCAGGCGTTCGATTTTTAATTTGTGAACCAAGCGGGAGCGCAAAGCATAGTACGCCCCCACACCCAGT
This sequence comes from Chitinophagales bacterium, assembly GCA_013298445.1. Taxonomy (GTDB): domain Bacteria; phylum Bacteroidota; class Bacteroidia; order Chitinophagales; family Saprospiraceae; genus Haliscomenobacter. The sequence continues at coordinate 3,547 of JAAFHQ010000129.1, forward strand.
GCCAATGCGAATAAAGCCCAAAACCACCAATATTTATATATGTATGTAAAGGCCTGGACCTCCAGGACTAAACTTTCGGACCAATTCCCCCGGGGGTCTGCCCCCTGGATGCGCAAGCGGTATCGACCAGCCGGTAATTGGTTGTATTTAATCTGATTGAGCCCTCCCAGTTCTACCCAATTTGGGTCCAACCCTTCCAATTTATAGCGGTATTTGATTTTATCCACATTCCAATACACCGGAAGTGTGAACTCCAATTCCAGGTTTTGTTCATACGCGCGAAGTTCCAGGCGCCGCAAGGCTTGCAAATTGTGGGTGGTGTTCGATAAAGTATCTTTTACCCAATTGTATTTGCTTACCCTCGTGAGGCATACCTGGGGCACAGTATCACTGCGTAGCAAGCGTTCTGGTCGAAACGCATTCACCCCATTGATGGTGCCGAAGTACAAGATATTGTCTTCGTCTCTGAAGAAGGAATAGCGGGTAAAGGAATTGTGTGAAAAGCCATCCAGATCATAAAAATTGGTGAAGGTCTCCCCTTTTCTGTCAAAACAGGAAAGGCCATTGTGGGTACTGATCCATAAATTGCCCAAATGATCCTCCAAAATGCCCGAGATGGTATTGCTCGCCAGGCCTTCTGTTTGGGTGTAATATTTGGATTTCAGCGTTTTAGGATCAAAACGAATCAAACCTTGAGAAGAGCCTAGCCATAAAATCCCATGTTTATCTTCGTACACACAGTAAATCAATTGAGAACCCAATTGGGTGCGGTTGAAGTAGGTTTCAAAATGGTTGTCCCTTGAGGTTTTTCCTGCTACAATTTTGTATAATCCTTTATTGGTAGCTACCCAAAAAGTATTGTTTTTGCTGCTGGTGATGTAATACGGAAAAATATTATTGAGCGGAGAGGGATCTTCCTGGGTAGCAAACTGGCGAAACTCGGCCATTTCTCGATTAAAAATCAACAATTTATAATCACCATTGGGGTATTCCGTCAACAACCAGAATTGCCCTTGAGCATCTACTGTGAATGCACGAAATCGAGCTGGATAGCGGTAAATGGTTGCCCTCTTCGTACTGAGATTGTAACGGATCAAAAGGCCCTTATCTCTTCCTTGACATGCGATACCCCAGAGGAAGTTGGGTTCCTGATATTTCAAGTCAAAGGAACAATTGAAACGCAATACCGTATCCGTTTTTTCCTCAATGATGCGCAGGGTATCCATCCCTTTTTGCAGCTCATTTTTGTTCAGGCTGTACCAAAAGCTGTTTTCATTGGCAAAAAAAACATGGCCACGCTTGTCACTGGCCATTCCCCGCATAATCCTTCCAAAATCATCTTCGGCAATGTTCTTTTGGAGGTATCGTTGAACAATGCCCTGGTTGTTCTTAAAAACTTTTAATCCGGTGTCAACCCCAAAAAAGAGGGTGCCATAAAAATCATCACTGTACACATCGATGATTTGTTTGCTGACGCTAAGAAACTTGCTAAAGTCCTCAATTCTCCCATTTTTCTGGATACAATACAATTTTTTTGTGATCGGGAACCTCAGATTGCCATCCGTTTCGGAAACCAGGACATTCCCTTTTTTGTCTTGCCACCACAGGGAGAATTCACCGTTTTTGGGCAGGCCGCTCAGCGCTTTAAAGGTTTTTTTCTGTGGATTGTACTTGAATAGGTAATGATTGCGGGCAAAAGCCAACCATACCTGGCCGCTGCGATCCCGCTTTAGAATGGAAATTCGTTCGTTAAATACATTGGTGGGGAGTTCAGCCCTTTCAAAATCAGCCCGACTAAACTGCTTAACCTGTCCCTGCATGGAGACCAGATTTAAAACCCCATCTTTATTGTTTCCAAAAATCCATGCGTTTTTTCCCACTTTAATGGCCTCAAACAATTGGTCATTGGGTTCGCCTGAAAAAATGGACTTGACTTCCGCAATTCGAATAAATCGATTCAACCTTAGATCAAATTCATACAAGGCGCACATTTTATGGGTAGCCGTTTGGAACCGTGTAATTACCAATACGTTTCCGTCTTCATCCGCCCGAATTCCCTGTACTTGTTCATTGGGCCTAACACCGCTTTTTTTAAGGCGAATGGTTTTTCTATGGAAGTTTTTATAATCAATCAAGTCGAAAAGTTCATTGTTGCGCAGATATACGACCAACAGCAAACTATCTTGTAGCAGTTGAATGGTTTGCACATGATGGTCTGATATAGTGTATCGATTATTGGGGTTGGTATTGAACGTCAAAAACTTATACCCATCAAAGCGTTGCAAACCATGCGCTGTACCAATCCAAAGCAAACCAGAGGGATCTTTTTGTAGGGAAGTAATTGTCCAATCCGACAAACCATCACGCAACGAAAAATACCGAAATGGGATGTCTCCTTGCTGTGCATTGAGCGTCAGGCTCAAACACAGGAGCAGCAGAAGGCTGAATTTTTGTACAGGTAGTTGGTAAAAAAATTTAAACATGAAGTTTCCACAATAATTCAGGCCGTAAAATAGGCTGAATTTTCACTTAATTGAAAAAATAATATCAACTCACCGAGTTCCGATTTGGTTCAAAGGGGCGATAAAGAAAATAAGTGCTCATTTTGCCCCACAACAAAGCCTTTAAAGACGTTTGTCCAACAACATTGAAACCAATTCACCCCGGCTGTTGATCTGTAGTTTTTTGTAAATTTTTTTGATGTGATCCCGAACCGTTTCAAGCGTAATGCCATAAGTATCGGCAATCATTTTGTAACTCTTCCCATCTATTAAACCTTGCAAAATTTCCTTTTGACGGCCAGTTAATTCCACCTCTGGGTTGTTCACCTTTTGTCGAAAACGGAAAAAATTGACCACATGCCTGGCGATCGATGGTGACATAAAAGAGCCTCCACCAGCAACAGTAAGGATGGCTTCCTGGACCATCAACAAGGGAGATCTTTTGGATAAGTAGCCCACTGCTCCTCGGCGCAAGGCTTCGAAAACATGCTCCTCTTCTTCATAGGAGGTCAGCATAATGATGTCTAAATTGGGATGTTTTTTTTGGATCAAATGAATCCCCTCCAAACCAGACATTCCGGGAAGGTTGATGTCCAGTAGCAGGATTTTTGGGGCAGTTTCCCCTTGAAGCGCCAAAAAGGCTTCTACAGATTCAGATACGGAAAGGATTTCAAAGTCGGCTTGGGCTCCCAAAAAGTCGGCTAAACTTTCGCGTACTGTTTCTTCATCTTCAATGATGCTTAGGTGTATTCGGGCCATTAGGGTAGATGTGTTACACTAGTGATGATTCGGTTTTAAACAAAGAAAAGTAAAAAAAAATTGTAAACCTGCCTAAAACTTCTTCGAAAAGATAACTTTGCAGGTAACATTGTCATTATACCAATGATAATTTGGAAAAAAGTCCTGTTTGAACTTTTTTTTCAGGTAATGTTCAAACGTACAATCATTATTTTCGAAAATACACATGGGTATGTTAAAGTCAAAAATTGCTGGAATTGGATATTATGTCCCGGAACACGTGGTAACCAACCAAGACCTGACCCGAGTCATGGACACAACGGACGAATGGATTCAGGAAAGAACGGGCATCCTAGAGCGGCGCTATGGCAAAAAATTTGAAGAAACTCCTACAACCATGGCGGTTCAGGCAGCCAAAATTGCCATTGAACGTGCCGGAATCGAGAAAGAAGACATCGACTTTATCATTTTTGCTACCCTGAGCCCTGATTATTATTTTCCTGGCTGTGGTGTCTTGCTACAACGGGAATTGGGCATCACCAAAACCGAAATTGGCGCTTTGGACATCCGCAATCAGTGCTCAGGTTTTGTTTACGGTCTTTCCGTTGCAGATCAGTTTGTTAAAACGGGTATGTACAAAAATGTGCTTTTGGTGGGCGCCGAAATGCACTCCATGGGCCTGGATTTTTCAACCCGGGGGCGCAATGTAACCGTCATTTTCGGTGATGGAGCTGGGGCAGTAGTCCTACAACCCACCGAGGAAGAAAACAAGGGCGTACTCACTACCCATTTGCATTCCGATGGCACTTATGCCGAAAAACTGGCGCTCATCAGCCCAGGGTCTCACGGTGCCTATCATTTCAATAAAATGGCCATCGAAACCGACTTTGGTTTCCCGGACGTTGAGTTTGGAGAAGTTTTTGTCAACCAGACCATGATTGACAACGCCTATACCTACCCTGTGATGGAAGGGCAATTTGTATTCAAAATGGCGGTGCAGAAGTTTCCTGAAGTCATCATGGAAGCTTTGGCCAAAACGGGGCTCAAACCCAGCGACATCAACATGCTCATCCCCCACCAGGCTAACCTACGCATTAGTCAATTTGTGCAAGGCAAACTTGGCTTGAGCGATGATCAGGTGTGGAACAACATCCAACGTTATGGCAACACCACTGCTGCTTCTATCCCTATTGCACTGTGTGAGGCATGGGAAGCTGGCAAAGTAAAAGAAGGTGATCTGGTCTGTTTGGCGGCCTTCGGCAGTGGCTTCACCTGGGGTTCTGCTTTGATTCGTTGGTAATGCTAATGTTTACGTTTACTAAACTTTGAAAGTTTAGTAAACGTAAACCCAATTGTGCTGATGGGGTAATGTCATTAACCGTTACAAAAATTACCACTATATTTGTGCAGCTAGCTGGTCAATCTACCAGCACATTAGCCCATTAGCAAATTAAGCGCATGATTAACCCAAGTACCATAGCCCTACGGGCACGCATCGACGAAGCCGTAAAAGACCTGCACGAACTGACCATTCGCATCAACCACAATGACCTGGCCAAAACGGTAAGCGACCTGCGCAACCGCATCAATGACCCTTTCATGTTTGTGATCGTTGGAGAGGTAAAAGCTGGCAAAAGCAGCTTTATCAACGCCCTATTGCAAACCGATCGGGAAATCACCAAGGTGGCTCCCCAACCGATGACGGATACCATTCAGCAAATTGTGTATGGAGAAAAGGAGGAGATCATCGTCATCAATCCCTACCTGAAAAAAATCCTGATCCCGGTCGATATCCTCAAGGAAGTAGCCATTGTGGACACTCCCGGTACCAATACCATTGTGGAGCACCACCAGGAAATCACCGAATCTTTCATTCCTGCTTCGGACCTGATTGTTTTTGTTTTTGAGGCAAAAAACCCCTACCGCCAATCCGCCTGGGACTTTTTCAAGTTCATCCACGAAGACTGGCGCAAAAAGATCATTTTTGTTTTGCAACAAAAAGACCTGATGTCTCCCGAAGACCTGGAAGTCAACATCAAGGGAGTACACGATTACGCTGAAAAACAGGGCATCAACAATCCGGTCATTTTTGCCACCTCGGCCAAATTGGAAAAAGATGGCAACAAAACTGAAAGTGGTTTCATCCCCGTTCGCCATTACATCCTGGAAAACATCACTGGGGGAAAAGCACCCGTGCTAAAGTTGGGCAACAGCGTCAGCACTTGTTTGCGCATCAATGACAGCATACGAGAAGGCTTAGATTTGCGGCAACGCCAGTGGGAAGCCGACATGGAGTTCCGTAAAGACATTAAAAACACCCTCGACAACCAGGAAATAAAATCGTACAGGCAAGTCGATCAACTGGTAGAGAACATCCTGGCCGGTTATGACCGCACCACCCAGGCCAAAGAGCAGGAGTTGCGCGATGGCTTGTCCTTCTTTTCGCTGGTTCGCCGTTCCATTTCCTCCATTTTTACCAAAAAAACTTCCGCGAAAGAATGGTTGGAAACCCTGGCCAAGGAGTTGGAGCAAAGCCTCAATACCACCCTACGCGAAAAACTGCACGATGGCATCAACGATCTGGCCGATAATGTGCAACAAATGGCCAAACTGATCGACCTGAAAATCCATACCAGCAAAAATTTGCTCCAAAACGACCACGAGATATTCAGCGCAATTGCCGAGCGCCGGCACAACATCTTTCGGGAGTTGCAGGAAAAATTTGAAGACTTCATCAAGAAGAGTGAGAGTTTTACCGATCAAAGTTTATTTCCTGATAAAACCCCTTTGCCCGGTTCCTTTGCCACTGGCAGTGGCATTGCCGTCATTGGTTTGATTCTGGCTGCCATCACCCAGGGTGCGGTTTTTGACATCACTGGTGGCGTACTCACTACTATAGGTATCCTTTTCGCTGGCTTCGCTACCAGTGGCAAGCGCCGCAAAATCATCGATGGGTTTCTGCATGAAATCATCAAAGGCCGTGAAAAAATCGAAGTAGATGTAACGGCCCAATTGAAACAATACATCAAACGCCTCAAAGAACGCATCGACAGCAATTTTGACCCTTTCGACCTGATGCTCGACAAGGAAAAAGAACAACTTGCCCTGCTAAACCAGGAACAGGCGGTAATCAGCAATCAATTTGGGACCCTGGATGTTGAAATCCGAACTATTCTGGCAGGCATGTAGCAGCGAGGCGATTATTTGAAAATCGTAAGTTTTGGTTTGAAATTCGTTCGGCGTGGCCAGACGAAAGCTCGTCCTTTGTGCTTGAAATAATCAAAACGCAAAGGGATGAATTTGTCCAACTCTACTACATCAATTCAAAAAATCGGATTGTTAGTGACCATGTTATGCCTGGCTCAGTTTGCCTCAGCGCAAAGCCAGGACAGTACCAAACATATTTTAAACTTCACTGGTGCCGCCAGTGTGACCAACAATGGTTTTTCCTTTATTCCTTCGTTCTCCTTGGGAAAACCCGCTGCCATCTTTAACTTCAATGTCAATGGTGGCAGAAGATTCAGCTTTGAACCCGAATTCCGCTTTGATTTAGAAGGTGCCAGGCCCTGGTCATTTATCTTTATTTGGCGGTATAAATTGATAAATGTGGAGCGTTTCAAGCTTACCATTGGCACCCACCTGCCTGCACTTAATTTCAGAACAGTGCCCGTGATCAAAAACGGATTAACATTGGATGTTATCCAAACACAGCGTTTTTTTCCCGTGTTTGAACTGGCCCCGAATTTTGCGCTGAATAAAAGCATTAGTATCGGCGCTTTTTACCTCTATGGCCACAGCCCGGAAGTAGATGCAACCAAAAATACCCATTTTGTTTCCCTACGTTCCAATTTTTCCAATGTTAAGTTGTCGAAGCAGCTCTACATGCGTTTGAACCCACAGGTTTTTTACCTG
>JAAFHQ010000013.1 GCA_013298445.1 Chitinophagales bacterium
TCCCACGATTTAAATCGTGGGTTACATCCGTGGGAGGCCACATCACAGCTCAGCCCATGGCTTTAGCCGTGGGGTATTCGTTGGATTTACCGTGGAGATTGATCAGGAAAAATCACCCACGCTCTCGAACCTCAGCACCCTCCCGATCTCGGATCGGTCGCGCTGCCGGAGAAGCCTGGCGTCGGAGTACTGTGGTGAAAAAAGATGAGCGTGTCATGTGAACAGGTTTTTGACCTTCAATTGTTGAATTGTAGGTGTTAACCGGGGCGCAGGAGATTAAGTTCCCGCCTAGCTATTTTTTCTAAAATTTATTATCTCTTTGTAATTACGAACACTTTCAACGCATCACTTCTAAGGTGCCCTAAGGTGTCTAAGGTGGTTTTATAATAAACACTACACGAGATCTATTTTTTTGAACCACCTTAGACACCTTAGGGTACCTTAGAAGTGATGCGCAAATGCGATTGCGTACCCCCAAAAAACAAAAAGGCCTCCAGCAACTTGCTGAAAGCCTTTTCATTCTTCGTCGAAGTGAGAAAGACTATTCTTCCACCAATTCAACCGTCTGCTTATTCGAGGAGCGTTTGCGCTCGTGCTCTTTCAAGTAGATTTTGCGCAAGCGGATGTTTGCTGGCGTTACCTCTACGTATTCGTCCTCCTGGATGTATTCCAATGCCTCTTCAAGGGTGAAGCGGCGGGGTGGAATCAAGCGGATTTTATCATCGGAGCCAGAAGCCCGTACGTTGGTCAATTTTTTGGTCACCGTCAAGTTGATGAGCATGTCACCAGGGCGGCTGTTTTCGCCTACAACCTGGCCTTCGTAGATGTCTTCATTGGAGCCAATGAAGAAAGTGCCACGCTCTTGCAAGTTGTTGATAGAGTAGGGGATAGACTTACCTGGGTCTTTGCTGATCAGCGAACCGTTGGTGCGTCCGGGGATGTCACCGCGGTGAGGCTGGAAGCTCAAAAGGCGGTGGGTCATGACTGCTTCACCAGCAGTTTGAGTCAACATTTGGCTACGCAAACCAATGATACCCCGCGATGGAATTTCAAAACGCAGGATCATCCGATCACCTTTTGGTTCCATGGAGGTCATCATACCTTTGCGGCGAGTCACCATTTCAATGGCTTTACCCGAAACATTTTCAGGTAAGTCGATGGTCATGTCTTCCACAGGTTCGTGGAGTTGACCGTCGATGCGCTTCATGATTACCTGTGGCTGACCAATTTGAAGTTCGTAACCTTCACGACGCATGGTTTCGATGAGTACCGCAAGGTGCAATACACCACGGCCAAATACCCGCCAGGAATCCGCAGAATCGGTTTCCATCAAACGCAGTGCAAGGTTCTTTTCAAGTTCCTTCTCCAAACGTTCCTTGATGTGACGAGAAGTAACAAACTTGCCCTCCTGACCAAAAAACGGAGAATCGTTGATGGTGAAGAGCATACTCATCGTTGGCTCGTCGATGGTGATGGGAGGCAATGCTTCGGGGTTGTCGATATCGGCAATGGTATCACCAATTTCAAAACCTTCGATCCCTACCAGCGCACAAATTTCACCAGCATGTACTTCTTCGGCTTTCATTTTTTCAAAACCTTCGAAGACATACAAACCGCGTACCCGGCTTTTGACAAAAGCACCATCCTTTTTGCACAGGTTTACGAACTGGCCATCCTTGAGCGTACCCCGGTTGAGGCGTCCAATGGCGATCCGGCCAATGAAGCTGGAATAATCCAGTGAAGTGATCAACAACTGGGTGTTGCCTTCGGTTACTTGTGGCGCAGGTATGTGTTCTACGATCGCATCCAATAAGGGTACGATGCTGTCGGTCTTTTGTTTCCAGTCGGGGCTGAACCAGCCACCTTTACCCGAACCAAAGAGGGTGGGGAAGTCCAATTGGTCTTCGGTAGCGTCCAGGTTTACCATCAGGTCGAAAACGGCTTCATGCACGTCGTCGGGCTTACAGTTTTCTTTGTCTACCTTATTGACTACTACAATTGGTTTTTTGCCCATTTCCAGGGCTTTTTGCAACACAAAACGAGTTTGTGGCATAGGACCTTCAAAAGCATCCACCAAAAGTAGCACGCCATCGGCCATATTGAGTACCCGCTCAACCTCTCCGCCAAAATCGGAGTGACCAGGGGTGTCAATGATGTTGATTTTGTAGTTTTTGTACCGGATAGATACGTTTTTGGCAAGGATCGTGATGCCACGTTCCCGCTCCAGGTCGTTGCTGTCCATGATCAATTCTCCCGGGCGTTCGTGGTCTTTGAACAATTTACCGAGAGCGATCATTTTGTCAACCAAGGTGGTCTTGCCGTGGTCTACGTGGGCGATAATAGCAATGTTGCGCAGTTCCATAGGAATTTTTTCGTCGGGATTTGACGGCAAAAATGCGATTGCGTCACCCCCCTTTACTCAAACAAGGCGCAAAAGTACTCATAATTCCAAGACCATGCACGAAAAAGATGTTAATTATTTGAAAAGAAATGCTGGGTGGGTTGAAAAAGAGTAGGGAAGGGGGCTTAAAAAAAATTGCGGAACCGGGCTTTACGCGCGATTCCGCTTAGTTTTTAGAAAGGTTCATTGTACTAGCTTGAATGAAACAAACAAGGTTAAAAAAGGACAATGGGATTAAGATGCAAGAGAAAAGTTACGGACAACTTGCAAGTTGGTAGCTGGATTAGAAATCAGGTCAACTTTCAAGGTACAGCGCTCGTATTGGAGGGCGTAGGTTTGTTGTACGTGGGTTGGGTTCAGTTTGGCCATTTTAACCACTTTGGCACCGACGTAAGCACCTACTTCCTCGCGGAAGTCGCTCATCATCGCTTGAATGTCGTGAACGACATTTCCCGCCTCTTGGTTTAAGAGCCCTACCGTAAGGGCCAATTTGATTTTTCGGATGTTCATGACGTTTGGATATGTAAATGGGTTTTGGACAAAAATTTTCTCTCAAAAGCTTTCCAATAAAACCGATTTTATTGGGCGGATGTTGCTTAATGAAGTTTTAAAGTACTGTTAATGTTTTTTAAAAACCTTAACACTTCATTGAATCAATTTTCCACAGCGTTTCGATTTTTGTTTAAGCATTTTCTTCTAAACGTTAAACAAGATCGATTGTTGAAATTAAGTACGGAGTAAATCCACTTTCGGATTTCGTTTTCCTTCCTTTTCTTTCTCTTAGTGTGTTTTTCCAGAAGAAAGTTCCAATGGGTGACTTTTTTGTCTACAAAGACTACTCTTTAGCTCCAATTGGTTGGTCAAAACCAGCAGTGTTCTTTCACGTTGCCGATTTGCCATCAAAGACATGATATAGATGCATAAGGATGCATCTACCCCTATTGTACTCGCCGAAATGAATAAAATTTGGGTTGAAGTATAGAAAAGATGGGATGAAGCGAAACAATTAAACGAGGTAAGTGCAAGTGTTTAGAGCAAAACACCTGCACTTATTATTTACCCGGCTAAAGAAACGCCGATGATTTTTCCGATACCAAAGGTTATAGCAGCGGCGATCAGCCCAAAAAATACTTGTCGGAAACCAGAATACCACACACTTTTTCCCGTAAATAAAGTAATGGCTGCACCGATGCCAAATAACCCCAAAGCACTCAAGGCCGAGCTGTACAATACTGCTCTAAATCCGCTGATGAACAAAAAAGGAAAAACGGGGATGATGGCCCCGATGGCAAACAAAACAAAAGAGTACAAAGCCGCTTCGATGGCCGAACCTTTGAGTTCTTCGGGGTTGATGCCCAATTCTTCTTCGATTAGAACTTGATGAGCTCTGGCGGTATCCTGCATGACTTCGGCAGCCATCCGCTCAGCCTCGATTTTGTTGATGCCTTTGGATTGATAAATCAGGGATAATTCCTGCTGCTCGCCTTCAGGATTGGTTTCGAGTTCCTCTAACTCTAACTGAATTTGGTTTTCATACAACTCCTGAGAGCTTTTCACCGAGATCCATTCGCCAAGTGCCATAGACAAAGCTCCGGCGAGCAAACCCGCCAGGCCCGCTACCAAAACGCCACTTTCGCCATCACTTGCACCAGCTACCCCCATTACCAGGCTAAAGTTGGAAACCAAACCATCATTGCCGCCCAATACCGCGGCACGAAGGGCATTGCCTCCCACGGAACGGTGACGGCTTTCAAATTTGGTGATGGCCTTGCTGCCCACTTTGGCATCTCCATTCAGGATGTTGCGCAGTATTTTAACGTGGTTGGTTTCAGCTCCATTTATCGGATTATTGGTTTTTCGTTTGGCCACCAATATCGCGTTGGAGATGCTTTTTTCGGTATCCATCAAAACACCCAATACATAATCATACCCAAAGATGCGCCCGATTGAATTTAAGGTTTTTGCTCTTCCTGAAGGGCTGGGTAATGCCGTTTCAGGCAAGTTTTGGGCTTTTAAAAAAGCCAGGGCATGACCTTTTTCAATGCTGCTCATTTGGGAAAACACCTCGGCTATGGCCGAATCTTCTTCGTGCTCAGCTAATTTTTGATACAGGTAGGCCGCATCAATTTCGGTTTGAATACTTTTCAAAGACATGTGAAGGTAGTTTTGCACGGGTGGCTATCGGGCGCTTTTTTGCAACACCAACAAAGCTTGCGGCCCAGTGCAAAAAAGCAAATCCAATATACTCAAATTTTCCATAAAGGCATACTTATAATTGAATATTTGAGGATAGGGATCGGGAATAAAATGGGGATCGCTGGACCATTCGAGTTTCGGGGAAATGATTTGCCGCAGATCTAGAACTCCATCAGGTGCAGTAAAATGATAATCTTCAGTGTAACAAATGCTTTTCCGCAGATTGAGCAATTTAAGAAAGACCTTCAACAGGGCCGCATTGTATTCAAACAAGTATTCAAAACGTTTGTCTCCATTTAACAAAGGTTCTAAAAAAGCGGCATATTCCTCAAAATAAGGCGCACTGCCATAGGCATAGGTAATGGCCTCCCATTGCTTGGCCGGCCAGCTCGTTTTGTAGTCAATTTGAACTTCCCAAATGGGTGTTTGATGGTTTTTTCCTTTTACCAGTGGGATCGACAAACGCAATAAACCATTGGCTGAAGCAATGTGACAACGGTTGCGGTAACTGCCTTTTTGGTAGTTCTCCCGGTGCTCTACCCAGGTATTGTCATACTGCAAAATTTTGGCAAAATACTGCACTGGCGGACAAAACTGGGTACTCAACAATACGGTATTCGGACTATTCATTATCAGCGCAATAAAGTTGTTTGGCCCCTTTTGATTTCGGTAAATCCATCAGGGTATACTGCTTCCAGAAACCACATGTAAATGCCCGGGTTCAAGGCCTGATCACGGTACTTCCCATCCCAGCCAGCGCTGCTGTCGTTGATGTCGAAGTTTTCGCGGACATACACAGCTTCTCCCCAGCGGTCGTAAACCTGGAAAGTTTTGATTTTGACGCCATTTTGGCCATGCACCAGCAAAAGATCGTTGTTGTTGTCGCCATTGGGAGAAAAACCAGTGGGTACTAGCACAATTCGTTGCTTGCGGACAAAAATTTTGACAATGACATCGTCGATACAACCCTTTTCGTCTTTGGCCATCAATTTGTACTCAATGCCATTTTGGGTGCGAACAGTGGGTGAAGCGCAGGTCGTACAACTGAGTGTTCCCGTGTAGGGTTCAATCCAGGTGTAAGTGACATTGCCCTGGTTGTTGATGGCTTCTCCTTTGAGTTTCAAGGTATCTCCCAATTGGATGGTGAAACTGGTTTGAGCCAAATCGAGTGCAAAGGCAGGACGATCCACAATTTGGGCCGATTCCACCGTAATACACCCATTTGCGTCCTTAATGAAGACGTCGTAACTCCCGGCCTTCAACCCAATTGCGCTTAAGGTTGGGCGGTAAGCGCCACGGTTGATGCTCAATAAATAGGGAGCTTTGCCGCCACTTGGATTGGTAATTATCGAGCCATCCAGGTCGCCGTTACAAGTGGGGTCCTGGGTTTTGATGTTGAGTTTGATCGGGTTGGGGGAGGGGATGTTGACATTGTTGATGCTGGTACAACCCTTGCGGTCCGTTACTGTTACTTTATACAGACCACCCGGTACATTACTGACGAAGGCGGTGCTGGCCCCATTGCTCCAGCGGTAGGTATATCCAGGATTCCCGCCAGATGCACTGATGGCGGCCCGTCCGGTGGTGTCCCCATTGCACAATGGCCCGGAGGCCTGTACCAATACTTGCACGGAAGTTGGTTCTTGCACTTGTACAGCGCCAATGCCAAAACAACCAAATTCATCGGTGACCGTAGCTGAGTAAATGCCTGCACGTAAATTGGTCGCCTGTTGGGTAGTTTGATTTCCTGCCCTGGCATCCCACTTGAAGGTGAAATTGCGGGTGTCGGCTACGATGTTGCGAATGGAAGCAGATGCTGTAGCTGCACCATTACAAGCCAGGGTGTCGGAGGCTATTTCAAAAGTTATCGCTTTTGGCTGGCGTACAGTGCGGGTGGTAGAAGCCATACAACCCTGCGGATCGGTGATGGTGACCGAGTAGGTTTCATCGCCACGTAAACCCCGAATGATGGCGGTGGTTTCACCATTGTTCCAGCGGAAACGATATTGGTTGAGGTCGGCGTTGGGTCGACCAATGATTAAATTGATGCCTATGGCCCCATTAGAGCCTCCAAAACAGGAAGGCTGGGAGATGATGGTATTGGGTTCCATGGCAGGTAGGTCCTTTAGCTTGATGGAACTGCTTTGGGTGCAGCCCGTGGCGTCGGTTACCGTCAAGGTATAGGACAAGGAATCAAGGGCAATTTGGTTCTGGGCGCTGCTGCCATTGCTCCAAAGGAAAGTATAAGGCGCACCTGACCCACCAGTTGGGAGGGCGCGGGCACTGTTTTGTTTGGCACCAAAACAACCTTGTTGCACTTGTTCCAAACTCAGGGAAAGTCCATTGGCTGGTTCATTGATGATGGCTCGGCCTTCGGTAGTGCAATTGTTCGCGTCAGTGATGGTGATGCCGTAAGAACCCGCGATCAACATACTGGCGGTGGTATCGTTTTGGTTAGCAGTTTCCCAGGTGTAGCGGTAGGGCTTGGTACCTCCATTGACGTGGATACGGGCCTGGCCATCGTTGCCGTCTTTACATTTTACAGATTGGGCATTGATTTGTAGGGTTAAGGCAGCAGGTGCAACAATGTTGATCGTTTGATTGACCATACAATTGTTGGAATCGGAAACCATAACCTGGTATTGGCCGGGCGCCAGAGAATTGGCGGTCCGGCTAATTTGCCCCTGGGGGTCATTCCATTGATAATCCAGAGCTCCTGTCCCACCTGAGGCCAAAACCGTAGCTTGCCCATCTCTGCGGTCCGAACAAGTAGGTTGGCGCAAACGGATAGAATCGATTTTGAGTTCGGCTGGGGCTGTAATGTTTCGGCAATCACTCATCCGGCAACCATTGGCATCCGTGACGGTCACACAGTAGTTGCCAGCACGGAGACTGTTGCGGTTGTTTTGCACGTTGCCATCACTCCAAAGGTAGTTCAGGTTCCCGGTGCCCCCCATTCCTGTAGCGATGATGCTCCCGTCATTTGCGCCAAAACAAGACACATTTTCTGGAATCATGGCGAGCATTAGTGGCGCGGGTTCGTCTATGAGGATGGCACGGGTTCCTCTACAGCCATTGGCGTCTGACACACTGAGGGTATACCGACCCGCTCCTACATTGCTCAATACTGAACTGGGACTGCCATTGTTCCAGGTGTACCGGAAAGGAGCAGTACCACCGGTAATGCTGGAAGCGATGTTGACATTTTGATCCTTGGCACAACTGATGCTGCGATCAGGGCTAAGGGTAAGGTTGAGCGAATCGTTTTGACCAATGCTGAAGTTGAGCGTGTCACTGCACAATGCTTCGTCAAGAAGGATCAGTTGATAATCACCAAAATCTAGTTTGTCACTGCGATAGGGTTGGATCAAACCAATGGGGCCGGTCAAATCGGATTGCACCATTCCTACAGCACCACTCAACTGGAGTACAAAAGCGCCATCACTGGCAGTTACACAGGAGATGTTTTTGGTGCTGGTGATGATTCCATTGATGGCGCAAGGTTGAATGTTACAAACTGCCACCCCAATTCCTGAGCCACAAACATTGCTGGAATCGGCACTAAATCCCTGCACGGCAATCCGCACTTCATCATTGGGCATCAAATTATTTACTCGGAAAAAGGTATCACTGATGGCAATAGGTAAAATGGAATCCCGTCCATTGATCGAAAAGCGAATGCTGTATTGACTGGCTGCGGTTGGCAACCATGAAAAACGAATGCTTCTTGCTCCAACCTGAGCACAACTGACTTGGGGAGCTGGAAAAGTGTCGCGCACCGTGACCTGGAATTCATCTTCAAAAGTACAGCCGTAGCGGCTTCGTGCCTGAACCCGGATGCGGGTGTTTGTAGGAATCAAAGCCTTTGGATTGGCACAATCACTACAAGACAAGCCAGCGGATGGAGACCATTGATAAGTCAAGGTATCCACCGAGCGAAAGCGGATCGACCAGCTGAGTAATTCATTGATTTCCTGTGGCTGGGTGCCAAATGCATCGGTGATCAACAAGGCCCAATCGCCTTCAATTTTAGCACCGCGCAAGTCATTCCAACTACCTTCAGGCAGCCAGTCGCCTGTAAAGGGAGCGGCACCAGCATTGATGGGGTCGCTGGCGCGGGGGGTAAAACAGGTCGAGATGTAATTGTCGTCTGAACCTCCGTTGCCTGTACTCAACTCCAGCAACTCGCCACTAGGCGCACGTAAAAAAATATTGAGGTCGGAATCCCAATCGGAATTCAGGTCGATACAAACGGATTCAATTTGATTTCGAGGATCGGTCAGGGTACTTTGGGCTACCTTGCTTACCGGGATAATCGATTCATAAGGTGAACTGGGAGGGTGTTTTACAAAATTGAAACTGTATTGTGGAAAAGAAGTGTACACCAGGACTTGATTCAAACGCTCCTTGGGTACAAAGGACATGGCCAAACTATCGCCTTGGCAAATGGTAGTATCTGGCATCTGGTCAAAAGTCAACAAGCAGGTGCCACAAGATGGATCGTTTTTTGGTTTTACCCTCAGGGTGATGGTTGTATCAAAAGTACAGAGGAAAGAATCCTGAGCAATTAAACGATAGGAGGCCAGGCCGCCATCAGATGGAGAGACCGAAGCACTGTTTTCATCCTGAAACAAGATGGTAGGGTGAAAGCGCCAGGTTAAATCGGCAATACCGGGCCTAAAGGTTTCAATTTTAGGGAAAATGGCGGGTTGGAAATTCAGGCTCCAGGCAAAGATGAAGCCGTTTTCACCTGTATTGAGGTCTTCTACTTCCAGGGTCCAGTTGCCATTGAGCGGACAACCCAACAATTGATTCAAGGATTGAAAAGGACGGTATTCGCCAATGGGCAAGGTATCCAGATTAAAGGAGTCAGCATAATCGCTCCAGTTGTTGTTGGACACGGGCGTTTTCCAGCAATATTCGTAACCGCGCCCAGGGCGGGGAGCTGCATCGTCGTTGGGATTGGATTGACCCAGTTCAACTGCCTTGCCACCGGGCCCATTGAAGTTCTGTAAGGTAACCGTTTGACCGCTGGGGCAACGCAAAACAATGTTAAGGTCCCGCATTTGGGAATGCTCCAGGTTGATACAAATGCCCTCCAGGTTGTCTACTTCGGTGATGTTTTGGCCCACAAAAAAGCCATCGACCACCAGTGTTGACTCCAGTTTTCGGCCATCATTATCAGGGATGAACTGATTGTCTCCTTTAACCAGTTCAGTTTGAAAGCTAGTAGTTTGTGAGGTCACCTTCACGGCTGCCCCAGGGATGTTTGGCCCTCCAGCCAGAATCCGCAACGTGTCACCAGCGCATAATTCCGGAAGCAAACTAGTATCGGCACTGAAATGAGGTCTTGCTGCAACCCTAATTTTTTTCTCTACTACATTGGTACTTTGGCAACCCCGGATATCGGCCACCCTTAAGCGCACGGTATAGCCACCAGGTTCCAAATAGGTGTAATCAACGTTTTTGCCAACCCTTACATCACCATTGCCAAAGTCCCAGGTAAAAACCGAACTGCTGTCAATCTGTTCATACAAGGTATTGTTTTGGGGGTAAAAACCACGACCCCGTAAAAACAAGTCGTCGCCGGGGCATAGATTGATGCTATTGGTATCCTGGAGAATTGGAGCAGGGTCTGAGAACAATACAGCGCCTTCAAAATTTTGACAAACCTGAATACACTCAATGGATGCAACCCAACCTGCCGCTTCGAGCTGGCTATCAGAACGGAAAGCAATGGTAATACAGGAATCGGGATTCGCTGCGGAAGATTGGACGTAAAAAGGCAAATTTCCTCTTGAGAAGTCAACACACTGCAACAAAGGGGCCAGAGTGTCCTTGCCGTCATAGAAACAAAGGCGATCTCCTCTCCCTAAATTGATGGCTGGAAAATTGAGGCGTACCCGTGCACCTTGACTTGGATCAGGATAAATGGTCATAATCAGATTCTCGTTGGCGCGGTAATTGAAATTGCGCTCACCAGAATCGGTCAGAAAGCCTCCACAAGCACGGATGGTCGTGTCGGCCAGAGGGATGTATTGGGCAAAAATAGCTGTTGAAAAGCAGAACATCGGCAGAAACACCAGGATGCGTATCGTTCTCACCATGGGTGTATTGGTTTTCGGAATTATGTGAGTTTTTTTGCCCCATAATAGCGCTGAAGCAAAAACCTGAATCTTGATAACGCAAATACCGGGTGCACAAATGTAAAGAAAAGGATGAAATCTATGTGTTTAAATTTATTTGATAAGGTTGAGGAAAGTTGAGAAGGTTGAGGCTACCGCCGCGACTTAGACAAGGACAATGTCAACATCGCTGCGGTAGCTTCAACCTTCTAAACTTGTTTACCAGAATACGGAGTACAAAACCCCAAGGATAATGACAACAACGACCATACCGATGGTAAAACCTGGTGCAGTTTTGAAGTCGGACGTATCCACCTCAATGGCCCGGACATTGTCGCGACCTTTTTTGTCCAACAAACTGGTCAATATCATCAAGCCTACTACGATCAGGAATACCCAACCCATGCGGTGCATGAAAGGCAGATTGGACATCAGCTGCTCCAGCGCAATGCCTGCTGGAATGGTGACAATAGCGCCCAAAAGCGCAGCATTGGCGGTAGTCTTTTTCCAGAAAAAGCCTAGCAGGAAGATTGCTGTAATCCCTGGAGAAATCAACCCAGTGAAATTTTGGATAAACTGGAAGGCCTGACCAAAGTTGCGCAATACAGGTGCAACGATGGCACCAATAATCAAGGCAATGACGATGGCAATGCGGCCCACGCGGACCTGATTGGCCTCACTGGCGTCCCGGTTGAAGTACTTTTTGTACAAATCCAGGGTGAAAATGGTTGAAATGCTATTGGCTTTCCCGGCTAAGGATGCTACAATGGCTGCGGTAAGTGCCGCAAACGAAAGCCCTTTCAAACCAGTTGGCAGTAAGTTGATCAATACAGGATATGCTTTATCTGGTTTGACAAATCCATTTTCTGTGATTTCGGTTTGGAACTCACCTTGCTGGAACAACAGGAATGCGGCTATCCCGGGCAATACCACAATAATGGGCATCAACAATTTAAGGAAAGCAGCAAACAAGAGCCCAGCCCGGGCAGTTTTTAAATCTGCACCCAAAGCACGTTGGGTGATGTATTGGTTCATTCCCCAGTAACTAAGGTTGGCGATCCACATGGCTCCAAACAATACAGCGATGCCCGGCAAATCCTGGTACGCATCTTTTTGGCCCCCTTCTCCATCAGGCATCATCATTTGACCGGGGTTCAAAATCATGTGGAAATGACTGCTGGCGTTTTCACCCAACAAGCTCAGGCCTTTCATAGCACCGCTGGAGCCATAGTGTTGTGCTACCAAATCGAGGGCCAGATAAGTGGTGGCCAAACCACCTAGAATCAACACAAGTACCTGAATCACATCGGTGTAACCAATCACCTTCATCCCGCCCAGGGTGATGAATACCGCGAAGATGCTTAATCCCAGGATACAGGCTTCATAACTGATCCCCGAAATTGTACTCACGGCTAAAGCACCAAGGTGCAGGATAGAAGTAAGGTTGACAAAAACATACACCACCAACCAAAAAACAGCCATCACTGTAGCGACCAAAGGGCTATAGCGCTGGGCCAAAAATTGGGGCATGGTGTAAATTTTATTGCGCAGGTAAATGGGCAATAAAAAAACAGCAACAACAATCAAGGTTGCTGCGGCCATCCATTCGTAGGAAGCGATAGCCAAACCCATCGCAAAACCTGAGCCCGACATACCGATGAATTGTTCAGCGGAGATATTGGAAGCAATCAGGGAGGCACCGATGGCCCACCAGGTGAGGGTGCCTTCGGCCAGGAAAAAGTCTTTGGTGTCGGCGGTGGCGCTTTTTTTACGTCGGTAAATCCAATAGCCATAACCTGAAACTAAGACGAAATAAATGAGAAAGACGATGATGTCTTTGGTGTCCAATTGTCCGCTCATAAGCCAGCTTGAGTTGAAGGGTTATTAGAGGTGCTAGTGCAACAGCTCTAAATTATTATTTGGTTTCTCAGGCTGAACATAGGGAAAAATTTTACAGGGACAAAGGATGTGGGAAAAAAATTGGGAGAGGAGGGGTGTGCAGGCTGGTGGGGTTCTCCCACCAGCCTTTTTTTTCCCACGAATAAATTCGTGGGTTGGGGCGGTGGGATGGCCTCCCACGGATGAATCCGTGGGTTGGCGGGTAACTCTGGTGCTATCGATTTTTTGACATGGGGCCGCCGATTTTTTTTTAGATATTGGGTAGCCGCTCGACCCAGGGCAACCACCCAGGGTTGCCCCAACACACTCACACCCACACGATCACACCTTCACACCCGTTCTCATCCATTCATGCGGACAATTTTGATTTCCACCCGCTGGTTTTTTTGGCGGCCTTCGGGAGTGGAGTTGGTAGCTATGGGGATAGTACGACCATATCCTTTGAACAAGACCCGTTTGGCATCGATGCCTTTGTTGATTAGGTATTCGGCAACTGACTTGGCACGAGCTGTAGACAATCGGATACAGAACTCATCCTGACACAGACCATTGGTGTGTCCACCTACTTCAACTGTGATGCCAGGGTTGTCGGTTAAAAACTCAAATACCTCATCCAGGATTGGAATAAAAGAAGCTTTGATGTTGATGCTGTCGATGTCGAACTGGAGCTGTTCTACCCGAATCGCCTGACCATTGCGGATGCGGCCTGCGGTGAGTTCGGGAATGTTCTTTTTGTTGATGTCTACCCCTAAATTGGCTGTACAACCTTTGGCGTCGGTTACGGTAACGGTATTTTTACCCATACCGAGCTGTTGGGCAGTAGGTAATGTTTCGCCAGTACTCCAGGCATATTTGAGTGGGCCAGTACCTCCTTTTACTTGCACATTTGCCAAACCATCTTTAGCTGTTTCAGCCGTGACGCCGTATTTTTTGCTCAAACTAAGGCTCATAGCTTCGGGCTGGTTGAGGCTCATTTGGGCCGTTTTTTGGGCACCGGTGGCATCGGTTACGGTTAGGCTATAATTTCCGGCTGACAAACCGATGGCTGCTTCATCCTTGGTGTTGGGATCACTCCACTGGAAACGATAAGGCGCTTTACCCCCTTGTACTTTGGCAAGAATTGCTCCTGATTTAGCACCAAAACAAGGGATTGACGATTTTTCCTCCAGTTCGATCACCAGGGGTAGAATATTTTCAGTGATGTCGACATTGGCAGTCGAAGTGCAGCCTTTGGCATCCGTTACGCTTAGTGTGTGTGTACCAGGAGATAATTTTGAAGCGCTAGGCAAAGTTTCACCATTGTCCCATTTGTAGCTGAATGTTCCCGAACCGCCACTGGCTTGGGCTGTAGCTTTGCCATCTGCATTGTTGGTGCTGGCAGGAGACAGGACATTGATTTTTATCTGGATGGAATTGGGTTGTTCCAATTTGAAGGAAGTGCTGGCGGTTTTGCCACTGGCATCGCTAACGCTTACACTATAATCGCCGGCTGCCAGTCCTTTGACCTGATTGCCACTCAAACCTTTGGCACTCCAGGTGTAGGTATACGGCTCTTTACCTCCGCTGACACTCGCCTGTAGGGCACCCTCTTTGGCTCCATTACAGTTGATGGCAGTTTGTGCGGCCAGCTTTACTTCCAGAGCGAGGATGTTTTCAGAAATTTCGGTACTTGCTTCGGCTTTACAACCTTTGGCATCTGTAATGGTCACGCTATGTTTACCTGGAGCCAATTTGCTCGCACTTGGCAGGGTTTCGCCATTGTCCCAAAGGTAACTGTAGTTGGATGTACCCCCACTCACCTGGGCAGTGGCCTTCCCGTCGGCATTGTTGGTGCTGGCTGGCGCCGTTACATTGACTTGAATTTGCAAAGGGGCTGGCTGTTCAATTTTTACTGTGGCGGTCACATTTTTTCCACTGGCATCGCTAACGGTTACGCTATAATCGCCAGCGGCGAGCTTACTGGCTTGGGTTCCAGTATTGCCAGCGATGCTCCAGGCGTAAGTAAATGGGGCTTTCCCTCCATTCACTTCTACTTGTAAAGCACCGTCTTTGGCTCCGGCGCAATCCAGTTTTTTGGTTTCGCGCAAACTCGCATTGAGCGCCAGCACATTTTCGGAAATTTCAATACTCCCCTGGGTGCGGCAGCCTTTGCTATCAGTGATGGTTACATTGTGTTGGCCTGGCGCAAGTTTGCTGGCAAGGGTGGTGTTTTCACCATTGTCCCAGGAGTAGGTATAAGGAGCTGTGCCCCCACTCACTTGTGCTTGGGCTTTGCCGTCAGCATTGTTGGTACTAGCTGGAGTTTGTACCCGCAAATTGAGACTTAGTGCAGCAGGTTGGTCAATTTTAATCGTATTACTGGTTTTTTGCCCAGTTGCATCCGTTACTGTAACCTGGTAATCGCCTGCGGCAAGTCCAGTTGGAGCCTCACCACTTAGTGCAGGGTTGTTCCATTGGTATTGAAAAGGGGCTTTGCCCCCAGAAACGGTTAGGGCAAGGGCTGCACTTTTATCCCCATTACAATTGAGTTTTCCTTTTTCGGCAAGCACTACGCGCAATGCGGCCGTCTTTTGGGTGATGTTAACCGTTCCTTCGGTCGAACAACCCAGTTTATCTTTGACGACTACTGTATGTGCACCTTCAGCCAGTTTTTTGGCGATGTTGCTGGTTTCTCCATTGTCCCATAGGTAGGTGTAGGAGGGACTACCTCCCGTGGCGATAGCTGCTGCCACACCATCCTTGGCATTGGCGCCGGATTCCTCGCTTTGTTGGCTAACTTTGAGGGTAATCCGTGGGTCAGGTAGCACAGCCCGGCTGTTCTTGCTTAAACCCGCAGCATCGGTTACCGTTACAGCGTACTCTCCTGGGCCCAGGTCTTTGGCTGTTTCAACATTTTGGCCATTGCTCCACTGATAGGTAAAGGGCGCTTTGCCACCTGTGATTTTAGCTTTGATGGTCATTCCCTTGGGGTCACATCCGGCTACAATACCTGTGATGAGGTTGAGGGTCATGGCGCTGGCTTTTTCCACCAGATACACTCCTTTATCATCGGTTCCAACCCAAATGGCACCTTCTTTGTCGAGGGTTATGACTGAAGGAAACTGACTGGTGTAATAATCTGCCGGCCCAAAGGTTTGGAATTTATCACTTTCGGGGTCGTAACGGGCCAGTATTTCGGAGGCGACCCAAAAACGACCTTGCACATCGAGGGCAAAAGCTTCAATACTGCCTTCGATCATGCGCTCATCAAAACCATAATCTTCCCATTCTCCTTTGCCATCCCAGCGCCAAAGTTGGCCATCGGAAAGCACGTAGGTAAATGGCAGATAGGTTTGGAGGGCGCTGACATTGAAATATTTATTCACCAATTCCCATTTCCCAGCACTGCCCTGGAGTAGGCCTTGATCGGTTCCAACCCAAATCTTGTTGTAGCTATCGGCATAAATTAAATTAATGTGATTGGAGCGCAATTTTGAATTGGCGGTAGTGTAGGAACCGACCAATTGTAGACTGGGTTTTGTTTTTAGCTCAAAAAAACCACTTCCACTTGTTCCTAAAATCAGCAAGTCTTTTTGGGTGTCGTAGTAGCCAGTACTTATCCGATTGTCGGCGCTGAGTTTGATTTTGAGCAAACTCTGTAACTGCTCAATATTCCAACGAACATCCGCATTTCCTCCAGCTACGGCCAGAAGGGATTGCTCGCCTGGTTTTAAAACCAATTTATTGGCTAAATCAAGGGCTTTTACCTGGTACACTTCGCTCCCGTTGCCAACCCATTTCTGATTGGATTCGTCAACGTAAATATTCCGAATACTTTGATCGGGTTCAATGGCCAGGCAGCGGATTACCTGCATGGGTTCGTTTTGGGCAAAAAGGCCAGAAAAACCAAACAACAGAAAGGAAAAACGGACTAAAGTAGGTCTCATCAGCATGCTTCGTGGAACTGGTTGAACAAAAAATTTGCGGCAATAACGCAAAAAATGTATAAAAAAGTGTTTAAGGACGGAGACTTAATATGACGCAAAAAATTACTTTCCGATTTTTTTTGAGGCTTTTGAATAGGAAGCTCACTTGAAATGAAGCGTTCGACTTCCTATTCAAAACCCAAATCGGAAAGTTAATTTTTCTGCGTTAATGCGCTGGAAAAACTTCCTGTGCCTTGGCAAGTGCACGCAAGAGAATTTCCAAATTGACACCAGTTGGCTCATTGACTTCGTGAAAATAGGCGATCATGTTTTCAGTTGGCATGTTTCCAGTCAAATCGTCTTTGGCCATCGGGCAGCCCCCATATCCTTTGATGGCACCATCAAAGCGGCGACAACCACTTTGATAGGCAGCTTCGATTTTTTCATGCCAGAGTTGCGGAACTGTATGAAAGTGAGCGCCAAACTCCAGATTTGGGTAGGCAGCAATCAAGGCTGAAAAAATGTAGCGAATACTTTGTGGAGTAGCCACTCCAATGGTATCTGAAAGTTGAAAAATACGGATGTCCAAGGCTTGTAATTGATCCACCCAGGTTTTGACAATTTCTGCATTCCAGGGATCGCCATAGGGGTTGCCAAAACCCATTGAGATGTAGAGCACCAGTTCTTTGCCAGTGTTGGTACAAATTTCCTGAATTTGTTTTACCCGCTCCAACGATTCCTGAATGGTGGCGTTGGTATTGCGCAATTGGAATGTTTCGGAAATGGAAAATGGGTAACCCAAATAATCTATTTCTGCAAAGGCAGCGGCATCTTCGGCACCACGGCTATTGGCCACGATGGCGAGCAGCTTGGTTGGATTGCCACTTAAATCCAATTTGCTGAGCACTTCTGCCGTGTCGCGCATTTGGGGAATGGCCTTGGGTGATACAAAACTGCCAAAATCCAGAGTGTCGAACCCAGCTTTCAGCAAGAGGTTGATGTAATTCGCCTTCAGCTCAGTTGGAATAAAATCCTTTAACCCCTGCATCGCATCGCGGGGGCACTCAATGATTTTTAACGACTGGTTTGATTGACTCATGTAGCAATGTTAGTCCGAAATACACCATGTGTGGTGTGTAAAAGTAGTGATTTCTGTGAAATACCAGCAAAGCCCTTAATTTTGCTCAACCACAATCCAACAGAAGTGTTAGGGTGGTATAACGGAAGAAAATACTTTGCATTATGAAAAAGAACGCCGCACTGCTCAGCTTGGTTGGCTTTATACTGGTAACTTTAGGCATTGGCGCCCTGGCGCTTAGTTTTGTTGGCCTACGTTTCTCCTTTTTGACCTGGTTGGATGCTCCAGGGCATTTTTTTGGATTTATTGCACGGACAATGATGGTAGTGATTGGCTTTTTGCTGGTTTACATTGCCAAAAGTGACTTTAAAGGAGAATAAAGACTGGAATTTGAACGGGAGAGAGAGCATGTAGGCGTCAGATCAATTTGATGAAGATCTGACGCCAGTTATACCCAATTTGAGGGGGACTTTCAAAATTTCCTGAGTGGTTTAGGAAAAAACCTAGGGTGGAAATTAACCTGGAAAAAAGAATAGTTCACTCAGGGCCAAAAGTACTACAGTGTTCTACAGCTTAGAATACAAGGGATTATATGAGGGTGTATAAAAAAAAGATCGTACAAAAAACTACTTTTTGTACTAACTCGAAATAAACAAAAGGTAAAAAACCCCTCCCTCAAAACTAAAAATTAGCGTGCTAAAAGATGAGGGAGGAGGAGTTAAGAAAAAAAAAGAGGGAACTTCACGAATTCATGTGCGAGTAGCACTACAGTGTTCAATTGCTTTTTTCGTGATAGTGATTCATGTAGATAAGCGTTGGTTTTGGGAATAGGCGTTTGTAGGGAAGCTGAAGGAAAATATGCCTGTCACGAATCCATGATACAAATATGGAGGCTTTTTTTTTTTTCAATGCTGTTGAAATTATGAATAGAGTTAACTAAATTTGTGGACACTTTATTTGTTATGCTAAAGGGTAAAAAAGGTAGGGATTATTTGGACATCATTCAATCGAGCAAAAATGTACGTGAGGCTTGTAAAGCTTTGGGTATCAGTAGGAGCCAATACTACAAGTTGCTCAAAGACCCTGAACCTGCCAAGCCCAAACCGTATGAGCCCCTAAAAATGGGCGAAGAAGCAGCCCAACGAATATTAGACCTTGCCTTACTTTTTCCATTTGGGTGCCATGGAATCAGCTACAAACTGCTAGAAGAAGGGATCAGGGTATCTTCGGTCAGTGTTCAAAAGATTCTGAACGCCCATAAATTGGGCACTAGAGATGCTCGGTATAATGCTTTGGAAAAAAAAATCCTTCAAACCAGTGAATACGTCCTCAATGCAGAGCAAAAAGAATTTGTGGGCAAACACAACCCTGTCTTATTAGAAATGCATCGAAAAATCCAGATTCCAGGGGGGTTAATTACCGTATTTTCTTATTTTTTAGGTCAATTGCCCTGGTTAGGCAAGGTTTATCTTTATTTTTCGCTTGATGCATATTCAGGCTACATCCAGGCCATGGTTGCTTACACCCCGGATAAATACCTTTGTGCAGCGTTTTTGAAAAAAAATATTTTCCCCTTTTATGAACAGCATGGAATTGACATCAAGCAGGTGGAAACAAGCGATGATCCTGAATTTTTTAGTTTCGCTTCCCACCCGTTCAGCTCTTTTTTGCGTAACCTCAATGGAGTTATTTACCATCGTACTACAGTGGGAGGAGTCAAAACCAATGGATATAGCCAAAAATGGCATCAATACTTAAAGGAATATATTGTTCCAGAACTGAAAAGTAAAAAAGCTGAGTACCAGGATTTAGAGTCATTGAACGAAGACCTTCAGCACTTGATCACTCAATACAACCAGGGGAGTAATCCAGAAACCGTGATTTATTTTGACTCTTATCCTTTTAATCAAGAAAACCCGATCCAGCGCCTTACCAACCCCAATTAATTGAATCCAAAAAAACGAACTTTCAAGGTTTGGTACTTCCTGATCATTTCTTTTCGATTGTTGACGTGTAGCATTTTATATATTGAACGGATTTCACGAGTGATGTCTTTGACATCTCGCTTCATATCCTCTGCCAGTTCTTCGTAAGAATAAGGAGTTTCATTGACTTCTCCTTCCAGCATGGTTTCCAGGATTTTGGATTGGATTGGACTCAGTTTAACTTTACTTGAATCGGACTCCTGACTACGGAAAACATCCAAGATACGGCGCATTAGTGCTCCACTAAAAGGGCGACCATTTTCAAGCGCCAAATCATGTAAATGATTCATAAACACAGCATCAGGGTCAGTTTTTAGCATATAACTATCGGCACCAGCGCACAATGCTTCAAACAAATAAAGGTCGTCTACATAAACGGTTGCAATCATGAAAAGTAATTCTGGCCGTTTGTGTTTGATTTGCTGCATACTGGCGATGCCATTGATGTGGCCCTTGGGCATACCGATATCCTGAATGACCACTTTTATCCTTTTGTCGTTCAGAAGTGTAGATGTAGAATCTTCACAATTGGAAAATTGATGTTCGGGCAGGCAAACAAAAGATTGGGTAGTATTGATCAAACGACTATATCTCACTCGAAAATCATCCAGATCTTCGACGATGGCGACGTGTATTTTTTCCATGTATTCAATTTTCCAAGTTCCCGAACGCTAATCAGCTTTTAAAACAACAAAAATCGTATAAAGTTGGGGAATATTTTACGCCTTGGAAGTATTTTATGCAAAGATATTGAAATCAAAACCTGGGTGCCTTGATCATTGCTCCATGTTATTTCACCCCCAATCTGTTTTACTCTGCTCAACATATTCCCCAAGCCATTGCCCGAATCTTGAATTTTTTCCGTCGGCTTGATTTGAGCAATCTGAGATTCGGAGATACCTTTACCATTGTCTTGCAAGACCATTTTTAATTTCCCATCCCCAACTTCAATGTTTAGCAAAAGGCTTGTTGCCTGAGCATGTTTAAGGGTATTGCCAATGGCTTCTTGTAGCACCAGGCGCAATTGCTTTTTGTATTCGCCTGCTAC
>JAAFHQ010000130.1 GCA_013298445.1 Chitinophagales bacterium
AATGAAACCGGCGACGTGTTTGGCTCAACGGCCAACAATTCCCACGGCTGGTACATGGCCATTCCCAACCAGTTTTACCCCTCCGCCAATGGGATCGACAATGGCAGTACCAGCATCGATACCCACAAGGACATGAAAACGATCACGCCCAAGGTGCGTCAGGTGGATGTATTTGGGGGATTCACCGCCGCCGCTGGGCACAATGTGTACACCGCCAGGGCTTTTCCCAAAAAATATTGGAACAACATCGCTTTTGTTGCCGAACCCACCGGGCACCTTTTGCACCAGAATGTGTTGACCAAAAGTGGCACAAATTTCAGCGATGCTGAAGGATTTAACCTCATTGCAGGAGCAGATGAATGGTTTTCACCCGTATTTGCCGAGGTTGGACCCGATGGTGCGGTCTGGGTTGCCGATTGGTACAGTTTTATCATTCAGCACAATCCACGTCCTGAGGGCTTCGTGATGGGCTCGGGGAATGCTTATGAAACCGATTTGCGGGATTACACCCATGGACGGATTTACCGTGTGAGCCACAAAACCGCGCCAGCATATCAAGCACTGGCACTTTCCAAAGACAAGCCGCAAGAACTATTGGCCGCCCTCAAGAATACCAATCTATTTTGGCGCAGCCATGCCCAACGGCTTTTGGTGGAAAGAAATCAAAAGGACGTAGTGCCTGCCCTTTTGGCTTTGATTCGCGACAAATCGGTGGATGAAATTGGCATCAATGCCCCGGCCATTCACGCGCTTTGGACTTTGCAGGGATTAAACGCCCTCGAAGGAGAAGCATTGAGTGTCGTTGCAGAAGCATTGAAACACCCTTGCCCTGGAGTGCGGAAAACGGCTCTGCAAATTTTGCCCCGCAACAAGGCAAGTGTTGATGTGGTGCTGAAAAACAAAACCCTGGAAGACCAGGAACCCCTGGTGGCACTCCATACCCTTTTGGCTCTCAGTGAAATGCCGATGAATGAACAAGTAGAATCGCTGATTTTACAGGCAATGGAAAGCGCTAAGGAGCATCTCAACGACCGTTGGTTGCCCGATGCATATGCTAACATCCTGGGCAAAAATCCGGGCTTGTTGAAAAAAGTATTTGCCAAAGTACAGGAAAAGGCTGCGGCCAAGGCCAAAACCACCGCTGCCGGGCACCACGACCACGCAACGATGATGGCCAATACGGAGGCAAAAACCCAGCCTTCAGCCACGCCTACCCAAGTCGATTTGATCGTCAGCAACGTCAGCTTTGAACCCGCCAATCCCATGCCCCGTGAGCGGGTTGTGGTTTCCGTCGAGTTGCGCAATCAGGGCGGTGTGGACATTCCCAAAGGGGTTGCCGTAACCTTGAACATGCGTTTTGTGGGCAAGTGGCAGACCAACGAAATACCGGGCCAGGTGTACAATGAGGGGATAAAAGCCGGCGAAACGGTCACGATCAAAAACCTTACTTTTGGTACCCGTACCGTTCCTCTGGGCGTCACCCCAGAACAAGCCGGGGAGTTTACTTTTACGGCTACCGTGGATCGGGCCAATGCCATTGTGGAAGGCAATGAGGGAAACAATGTTTTGACCAAAAAAATCACCGTGGCCTTGTCGCAAAGTATGGAGCAATACGTGTTGGCAAAAGCCATCCGCAGCAATTCCTCTCTGGCCTCGGTTGAAACAGCAGTGGACTACTTGAAAAATGCGCAAAAACTTGATCAGGACGGATTCAATGCGATCCTAAAAAGCATCAGTGAAGGCTGGGATTACCGTAGAAAGGTAACGCCTAACGCCGCTGACAAAAGCTACCTGAACACCGTTTTAGCGGCTAGCACCGGGGTGAACAAAGATCGTTTGCTTCGCCTGATGCAGTCCTGGGAGGTCGTGGCCGCGCAAGTAGAAAACGATCCTTCTGTACAGACCATAAAGCTCAAGGCGATTCGGGAAATGTTGCAATTTGACCAAAAAACATTCACCGTAAAGGCGGGCAAAACGGTCGAGATTGTATTCGAAAACCCGGATGCCATGCAGCACAACCTGGTGATTGGCAAACCCAAATCGCTGGAAAAAATCGGCAAAGCGGCGGATAAAATGATTACCGATCCTGAGGGGGCGAACAAAAATTATGTTCCGGATGTAGCCGATGTGCTGTTTTCGACAGCCTTGGTCAACCCAGATCAAACGGTTCGTTTGCGTTTTACCGCACCTGCAAAGGCTGGGGATTACCCTTACGTGTGTACTTTCCCTGGGCATTGGCGGATCATGAATGGGGTGATGAAGGTGGAGTGATGGTTCATCCTACTGGATATTTTTTCCACAACATTGAGTTTTTTGTAGTAATTTTGATTAATATTTCATCACTTTACTTTTTTGAAATGAATATTTTTGTTGCAAAACTCAATTTTGGGACGCAAAGCGACGACCTGATGGCAGCTTTTGAAGCTTTCGGGGAAGTCGATTCTGCTAAGGTAATTTTTGACCAAGAAACAGGTAAATCCAGAGGATTTGCTTTCGTTGAAATGCCAAATGACGATGAGGCGCAAGCCGCTATCGAGGCATTGGATGGAACCGACTTTGACGGAAATACAATAGTAGTCAAAAAAGCTGAACCACGCGAAAACCGTGGTGGCGGTGGCGGCGGTAACCGTGGTGGCGGTGGCTACGGCGGTGGTGGCGGTTATGGTGGCGGCGGCGGTAACCGTGGCGGCGGTGGCTATGGCGGTGGCTATAGCGGCGGCGGACGTGATCGTTGATACTACCGGATTAGAGCCAGTGCATAAAAGCAACTGCTAATGATCCCTACTGGCCTCCAGTAAGCTAAAAGAGGCAAAACTGCCAATCGGATTTAATCTGGTTGGCAGTTTTTTTTATACCCCTGACATAGGGTTGTCACTCGCCCCTTTTAACTTTGCCCTATACCAACACAGCAGCCATGCCCGAAAAGGAAATAGAAACATTTTGCCCGAGCAACCGCCAGGAATGGCGGCAATGGTTACAAGAAAACCACCAGTCCAAACAGTCGGTCTGGCTGATTTATTACAAAAAGAAAACGAACATTCCTTCCGTCACCTGGAGCGAAGTTGTCGATGAAGCCCTCTGCTTCGGCTGGATCGACAGCACAGCCAAACCCTTGGATGAGGAAAGATACATGCAGTTCATCACCCGCAGAAAACCCAAAAGCGTTTGGTCAAAAATCAACAAGGATAAGGTACAGCGCTTTATTGATGAAGGACTGATGATGCCAGCAGGTTATGCCAGCATTGAAATTGCCCAAAAAAATGGCTACTGGAGCATTTTGGACGAAGCAGAAGCCTTGATCATCCCACCTGATTTGGAGATAGGATTTGCAGCCCAGCCCGGCTCAAAAGAGACCTTTTTGAGCTTGAGTAAATCGGCGAAAAAAGCCTTGTTGTATGGGTTGGCCCTGGCCAAACAGGCCGCGACGAGGGAGAAAAGGGTTGGGGAGATTTTGGAGAGGCTTGGGCAGAGATAGGTGGATGCCAATTAAAGGTGACTTCTCATAAGGGTAGAAAATGATAGGCATCAAATTTGGATATAAAATAAAATGTTTTATTTTTGCTTTTCTAAAAAAATAACATGGATCACCAAAACCCTTTCCCTTTTGTTTTGAGTCGCCAACTCTCTCATTCACCTGCTGTTGTATTTGCCGCCTGGACCGACCCTCAAGCCCTTGCGGCCTGGTGGGGCCCCGCCAGCCATCAAACCCTGGTACAACAACTAAACCTGCATCCCGGTGGTTTTTTCCATTACTGCCATCAAGGCGCTGATGGTTCGCAACTCTGGGGCCGCTTTGAATACCTGGAAATCGGCGCACCTGAGCACCTGGCCTTCATCAATGCTTTTTCGGATGAAAATTGCAGCCTAGTGCCCGCCCCCTTCGGCATGCCCTGGCCTACTGAAATGTACAACGTACTGAGCTTAAGCGCCAAAGAAGATGGCCAATGCCAGATGACCCTGCAAGCCCGGGCTCATCACGCTACGGAAGAGGAGGAAGCCAATTACCTGGCCATGCTTGGCTCTATGGTACAGAGTTTTGGGCAAACTTTTGATCGACTCGAAGCTTATTTGGGACAGAAGGGGTAGTCAAAAAAACGCTATACCTAACACATTGTATTTTGCCCAACCACTGTCCGAAAACAGTTCAAATTGTTCATAATCGAACAAAATACCAATTGTTAAAAAATTGATAAACAGCTATTTAATCTGGTGGCATGTTCTTTGCGGGTAATTGCTTTGTCAGCTCAGTAAAGATGGAATGCGATTAATTTTCCATTTTGTTTTAGTAATAGATTTCAACATGTGACGGTAGTGCTGATGAACCCGATCGCGTTCCTGGAGGAAGCAGGCTTTTCTGTGTTTTTCCGTTTTTGCAGACCTCAAATGTACACTATGATCCAAGCATTTCTTCAGCTATCATTTCGACATTTTTCTCAGCAAAAAGGTTACGCCCTGATTAATGTAACGGGCCTGGCTACAGGCTTAGCATGTATGTTGCTGGCGGTGTTGTACTGGAAAGACGAGCGCAGTTTCAATCTCTTCCACGAAAAAACGCCGCAATTGTATCGTATAACTACCACCGCAATTGACCGTGAAACGCGAGATCGCGTCCGTTCAGCAGGCACAAGACAAGTCCATGGCCCGACGTTTCAGGAAGCTATTCCAGAAATCTCAAGCATGACGAGGCTCCTAGGCGGCGACATTACTGGCGATGTCCGTTACGAAGATCGCGCGCTGAGATTGAAAATGTTGTTTGCGGATGACAATTTCTTCAATACCTTCAGTTTCCCATTGTTGCAGGGACATGCTAAGACTTGCTTGCAGGAGATCAACTCCATAGTGCTGAGTGAAGAATCAGCGCTGAAGTTTTTCGGCTCCACTGACGTCCTCGGCAAGTTCCTGTACTTGGATGCGGATCCATCAGCTGAGCGACTAGGCTATAAACCGATGGTGGTTACAGGAGTGGCCAAAAGTTTGCCTGCTCAGTCTTCTGTACAATTTGATGTATTGTTGCCCATACGTTTCATGCAATTGTCTTTTGAAGACAAGGATTGGCTGGGCGGATACCTCGGTACTTTTGTTGTGTTGTCCAACAACGCTAATATCGGGCACGTAGAGCAAAAAATGGATTACGTGTTTAAGCAGAGTGCCGGGGCACAAATCCGCGTCGCAGGTTTTGACCCTAAGGTAAAACACCAGTTGCAAAACATCGCCGACATCCACCTTGACCCCATTGAGGGTGTTGAAAATTCCTGGAATGAATGCGGAGTGGTAAATGGTAGCCGCCCCTACTATTCCAATTTGTTCTTGGGTGTCGCCTTTTTCATTTTACTACTTGCCAGTATCAATTTTATCAACATCAGCATTGCCAGCTCTATACACCGGGCCAAAGAAGTGGGGATACGTAAACTCAATGGTAGTGGTCGCGGTCGCATTTTTGGGCAGTTTTTAGGCGAGTCTGCCCTGCTTTGTGGAATTGGGATGGTGCTGGCTTTCTTGATCCTGGAGCTCATATTGCCCACCTTTAATCAACTGACTGATAAACAAATCAGCTTGGCCAAGGCCTTGGATGTTAAATTGATTGCTGGTTTTTTCAGTGTTTTTTTGTTGAATGTTGTTTTGTCGGGCGCATATCCTGCCTGGTTGCTATCGGCGTTCAAACCCATTGAGACTTTATACAACCATAGCCGCCCCTTCAGTGTGTCGCGATTGGGGAGAGTACTGGTGGTCATGCAATTCTCGCTTGCCTTGTTCTTGGCGCTGGTGACGATGGTTTTTTATGCACAAATGCGTTTTGTACAAACAAAAACCCTAGGCTATGAGCCCGGCTACGTAGTTCGTTCCAACATCAGCGGCGACCGGGAATACGAACCGATTAGACAAGTTTTGCGCAATGAAACAGCTCATTACGATTGCTTCGAAGGCATTTCTTTCGGCTGCGAATTTGGCACCATACCGCAAAAAACAAAACTGGGCGGCGAACAAAGTGTTCTGGCCGTTTATCAATCAGTGGATCAAGACTATCTAGGAGTCATGGATATTGCCTTGCGCAATGGAGGTAATTTTTCCACAAAAAACAGCCGCGAGGTGATCATCAACGAGGCTTTCGCTAAGTTGGCCGGGCTGAAAAATCCTATCGGCGCGGAGGTAAAGCTACACCAAGACTATTCCGACGGCGCAGCACCTTACACGATTGTCGGCGTCATTGCCGACTATCACTACGAATCATTGCACAAGCCAATTCAGCCTTTAATTCTTTACCAACAGCATTGGCGAAACGGAGGTATTTGGTTGAAAATCCGACGGGATAAAAGCGCG
Source organism: Chitinophagales bacterium (assembly GCA_013298445.1). GTDB lineage: Bacteria > Bacteroidota > Bacteroidia > Chitinophagales > Saprospiraceae > Haliscomenobacter. The sequence continues at coordinate 6,319 of JAAFHQ010000130.1, forward strand.
AAAGCCCTTGCTGTTTTTGAACGCATCTATCGCAAAGCAATTCCTGGAGCAGTGTACGAGAGTCATTTTCTCAGTGATTTGAACGCACAAGCTTATCGCCGCGAACAACGTTGGCAAGCCATGATTGGAACTGCAGCCGCGCTTGCTATACTGATTTGTTGTCTTGGCCTGGTGGGGCTTTCGCACTTGAACGCGGCCCACCGCACCAAAGAAATCGGTATCCGTAAGGTGCTCGGCGCCTCAATAGCAGGCATTACAGGCCTTTTGACCAAAGACTTTATGAAGTTGGTCCTCATTGCCATTGTCATCGCATCGCCCATTGCCTGGTATTTTATGGATAAATGGCTTGCTGATTTCGCGTATCGCATTGAAATGCAGTGGTGGATGTTCGCAGTGACCGGTTCGGCGGCTGTGTTGATTGCATTGCTGACTGTGGGTTTTCAGAGCGTGAAGGCCGCTTTGGCGAACCCTGTGAAGAGTTTAAGATCGGAGTAAAGTTGGTTTTGCAATCCGCAAAGACCTGCTGGCCGCCTGTTTTGGAAACTAAATCTCAGCCTTGGGTAGGGGGAACTGGTCATTTTCGTCATCATGCATATAGTTCTCTGGGTTTTCAAAGCAAAAAAGCATGTTCCAAAACTATCTAAAACTCGCACTGCGTAACCTATCGCGCAATCGCCTTTACACCCTGCTCAACATTCTTGGTATGGGCGTGGGCATCACGTTGATGATATGGGGATACCAGGTTTACCGCTTTTCATTCAGTATGGACGATTTCCATTCTGACAAGGAACATCTCTTCCGAGCTGTCGTCACCCGTGATGGCAGCGACGAACTCAAAGGGGTATGCCCACTTCCGGTGGCGCAATTGGCACAACGTGATTTTGCAGGCATCACCGAATCCGTGCGTTGGGACAGCCGGGGCTGCGACATCAAAGGAGAAGGTGTCGAACCATTTACCGAGGTGGTAAACTTCACCGACCCCGCTTTTTTCAAGCTATTTAACTTTCCAGCGATTGCAGGCGAGAACGACCTTTCAGACAAAGGTGCCGTGCTCCTGACCGAAGAAATGGTGGAAAAATATTTTGGTAAAACGAACCCGCTGGGTAAGACCATTCAATTGTATGCAGGAGAAAAACTTTCAGTTCCGTTGACCATCAAAGGGGTTCTAAAAAATGTGCCTCCAAATTCCTCCTTCCGTTTTGATTTCATCACCCGCTTCGAAAATCTAAAAACGAGCGACTCAACATTTATTCAAGCCGACGATTGGACATGGTTTGCAGACGCGGTTATTTTCAAAATCCCCAATGCTGAGAACGCCAAACCATTGGAAGCCGAGTTTGCACAATTCTTTCCCCAACAAAACGCCGCGCGCCAAGACTGGAAGGTCACTGGTTTTCGTTTGTTGCCCTTGTCAACGATTAATGATCAAGCGGAATATATTGCCTTCAACGCCTTGGTTGGCCGGCCAAATGATGCGGCAGCCTACGGCGGACTGATTTTGGCTTGTTTGATCTTTTTTTCAGCCTGCCTGAATTTTGCCAATACCACTGTTTCGCGTTCCAACCGTCGCCTGCGGGAAATGGGCGTGCGCAAGGCGATGGGTGGCACCACCGCTCAATTGATGCGCCAGATGCTACTGGAGTGTGCAGCAGTTGTAGTGATGGCGGTTCTGGTTTCTATCCTGATGACTGCATTGTGGATCCCTATGGCCAACCGCATGTTCGATGGCCTGGAAGCGCACGCTGATTTTCTGCGTGATGGAGTTTTGCAAAGATTTATGCTGATTCTTTTTGTAGTTACGACACTCCTGGCAGGCTCTTATCCCGCTTTTTACGTCAGTAGCTTCAACCCGACCCGAATCTTTAGGGGTTCAGTAAAATTTGGTGGGACCAACCTGTTTTCACGGGCTTTGTTGGGTTTGCAGGTAGTAGTATCACTCATTACAGTGGTCGGAGGGGCAGCCTTTGCCCGTAATGCCACTTTCCAAAAAAACTTTGATTACGGGTACCAACGTGGTGACTTGCTTGGCGTCTCCGTACCCGACCAATACACTTATGAAGCGCTTCGCAATGCAGTACAACAAGTGCCAGGTGTGGAATCCGTAGCAGGTACCCGCCACCACATTGGCTTTGGCAATCGCTCGATCACGGCAGAAGCAGCAGGTCAAAAACGTGAAGTCAACTACTTCGAAGTAGGCGACAATTACGTCCAGGTGATGAACCTTCAGGCTATGTCGGGCCGCCTGTTGGAGCCCCAACGCGAATCGGACTACAACAACGCGGTGTTGATTTCTCAAAAAATGGCCAGCGAATTCGGTTGGACCAAAGAAACAGCTTTGGGGCAACAACTCTTAATGGATACAACCATCCACGTGGTGGTTGGTACGATCAACGACATCCAATTGCACTTGTTCGAGCCATTGGCACCAGCAGTGATGCGCCTGGTGAAACCCGAACGCTACAGCAATCTGATCATAAAGGCTCGTCCAGGCCAGCTCATTGCCGTACATGATCGGGTAAAAGCAAAATGGGCTCAATTGTATCCACTCAAACCTTTCAATAGTTTTTATCAGGACCAGGTCGCGGCAGAGGCAATGAAGGTTACTCAGAGCATCGCTACGATTTTCACCTGGTTTTCCGTGGTAGCGATATTGCTCACTGCAACGGGGCTATTCGCCCTGGTTTCCTTAACCATCGTCAAAAGGATGAAAGAAATTGCCCTGCGCAAAGTAGTCGGCGCTAAGCCGAAACAAATCCTGCTCTTGCTGAGCCGGGGCTACGCCTGGATTTTTCTGATCGCAGCAATCATTGGCAGTTGGGCGGGTCTTTCCCTGACCAGGTTTTTAATGGATACCATCTTTAAAATCAATTCTGGCGTAGAGCCAATAACGATGGTGTTGGCGGTGCTGCTGATGCTGCTGATTACCATAATAACATTGGCAGTTCAAGTACGGCAAGCCGTGCGAGCCAACCCGGCAAAGGTATTGCGAGCAGCTGATTAGGAGTAAGTTAAGGGAATGGAAAGTATAAGTAACTTTTGGTAGCCCGCCAATGAGGTAGTCAAGCCCCACAAAGCGGCACCGACTAGTGCTGCAAAGACACCTACCAAGATAGCTAAGGGGAAATTTTGTTCAATTAGGTTTCGTGCATAATAACTCTGGGTTAAAAAAATAACTCAAACTGGAACACGCTGATTGGTCAGATCACCCATTGGGATGTACCTCATAAGGAAGCCGATTATTTCTTGAGGAAAGAGCGCTTTGGCTTCATTGAAATTAAATTGGAATAAAGACACTAAAACACACTCTAAAATTCGATCTCATGATCAGTTCAATTCACATCCAAAAAATAGACTTCATTACCGGAATGATCTTCAGTTTGTTGTCAATTGGTACAGCGATCTCCGCAGCTCAGCTAAAAACAACTCCTCAAATTTTCCTCCTTATCTTGAGTTTCGTTACACTAATCTCCTTTTTCTCCCAAAATCAGGCCTTACCCACTAGCTTATTTTATACACTGGTTCTGATCATGCTATATAGCAATTTTTTTATGTTGGCAGCCTGGCTAGTTGACAGCATTTATCCTGACCGGGGATGGGTTGAAGTGGATGGTAAAAAACACAGAATCATGGACATGAGTTGGGTTTGGTGCGTATTATCTGGTCTTGTTTTTTCACCAATAAGTCTATTGGTTTATCATAAAGCCATAATGAGAAATAGAGCAGTAGAAATTATAGTTACGGCTATTTTCATTGGGTTAATGGTGATGATCCTGCACAAAGATTAGCTTCCGATTCAAACAGATTAATCCTCAAAATCATGCAGTAATATACTGAAATAAAACAATAATTTAAGACAGTCGTCTTCCAAGCAAAAACTCCTTACCTCATCCATTTCCCCCACCCCCATACGGCCGCACAATCAACGGCAACAAAAAACACTGCACAATCGTCAAAATCACCCCAATCTGATCCCTCAAACCATCCGGCTTACCCGAAGCCAAAAGAATAGCCTGAATGGGCAAAACGCCCAAAATTAGCCAAAACATTTTCCGGTTTTTGGCACTCCAGGGTATCGATTGTGGAGTTGCCCGACGATCTGCCCGGATGGCCAACAAAACCAGCAGCAGCGCCAAGGCCGACAAAGGCAGCACAATCCAAAAAAGGGAAATACTCATACCAAGTGTATCACCCTCAAATGTAGTATCGCCATTGATTGCGATATCTGCCAACAAATTGCCAAATACATGTACAAACCACAGCAGCAACAACACATAGTACACCTTCCGGTTCTGCACCCGGTACATAGAAACGAACAGTGCCACATAAAAAACCAACTGCATGACCAAAAATAAATAACTGGGGCTAAGCCCGGT
>JAAFHQ010000131.1 GCA_013298445.1 Chitinophagales bacterium
GGCTTTTTGCAATTTTCCTTTTTGGTTTTTAAACAAGGTAAGGGGCATCCATTCCCCGACCAGCATCAGGTCTATTTGTTGATCCTGGTCTACATCTGCCCAAATGGCATCGGTGATCATGCCTAAATCAGACAATTCAGGCGCTACGGCACCAGAAACATCGCTGAATTTGACCTGACCGGAACCTTTACTATCATTGCGCAACAGCATACTTGGGGCAGCGGTGGGGTATTTACCAGGAATGCAACGACCACCTACAAACAAATCCTGATCACCATCTCCATCAAAATCGGCGGCTTTGACACAGGAACCACTATAGGTCTCCGCAGGAATGGCGGCTTTTTGCAAGCTCAGTTTTCCTCTACCCTCATTCAAAAAAAACAAATCCTGATACTCGACTGAATTGGGCGCAAACTCGTAGCCACCCCGAACGATGTACAAATCATTATCTCCATCACCATCCGCATCAAAGAGTACGGCTCCGGTGCTTTCGCCAGCTTTGGTTCCGGCCAGGTCAAGGGCTTGTGGTGCTTGAAACTGGCCATTTTTTTGTTGCAGCAATACATCTCCCGGGTTGGGGTAAGAGCCCGTGACGATCACATCTTCCAATCCATCCCCGTTGACATCGCCTACTGCCAGGGCTGGCCCAGATTGGGATAGTTTATGGGGCAGGGTCCTTTGAATGTTGTAATCGATGAATTCGGCTTCCTGGTGCAGGTAGTTCAAAGCCAATTGGGTGCTTTGGTCTTGCAAAAGTGGTTTGCTATTTTTTTTCTCGTAGCTGTACTTTCCACTCGCCTTGTTTTGATCCAGGGTCAAAACCTGATCCGCTTTGACTTTTTTCAAAACCTGCACCCGATCGTCGGGCCATACCACCCGCAAGGAATCCAGTACAGCTACTTTTCCCAAACCTAAATGCAGTATGGATTCCACCGACCCCAAATACCCCCGAATGGTATATTGCTCCTGGTATTGCAAGAGTTTTCCTTGCTGGTAAGCCCAGATTTTGGCACCAAAACCTTGAGGGTTCCCTTTTACGCCTTTAAATGCCAGGCGCAAATAGTGGGGTTTCTCATTGCCTTCATTCAAGGTATTGCGGTACAAAAAAGGTGCTTCATCAATATTGCAAACGATGTAATCCAGGTCGCCATCATTGTCCAAATCCGCATAGGCAGCACCATTGGAAAAAGAAGGCCGCTCAAGGCCCCAGTCTTTGGTCACGTTTTCAAAACTCAGTTCACCACGGTTGTGAAAGGCAAAATTGGAAACCTTGACCTCAGGAATCATCCCCAAAAGCTCTTCTTTAGTGGTGCGCAAATAATTGGTGTTGGCTCGAAAAACCCCAAAGTCCTGGTCGCTGACGTCTTTGGGGAAACCATTGGTGATCAAGATATCGCGCAGGCCGTCATTGTCTGGGTCAATCATCAAGGGCGACCAGCTCCACTCGGTTTCATGCAGGCCCAAAAAGCAGGCAATTTCGCTGAATGGCGCGCCAGTTGTATCTGTTTCCCCAAATCCATTGCTCAGTTGCAGGGTATTGCGTACATATTGGTACTCGTAGCCGTATTTTTCATTGTTGAGGTATTTGCTGTAGTTGTTGGCGGGCAGAAATAGCTTTTTGCGCTCGTTGGTATAAGGCAACATGTCGAGGGCAAATAGGTCGGACCAGCCGTCGTTGTTGATGTCGGCGACATCGTTGCCCATGGCAAACTGACTGGTGTGTTTCAGCAGTTTTGGCGCAGCATTGTAAAAGGAACCATTTTTTTGGTTCATCCACAGCAGGTCATTGGCCAGGTAATCGTTGCACACATAAATATCTGGCCAGCCATCCTGGTTGATGTCGCTAATCGCCAAGCCCAGCCCGTAACCTTCCATGGTAATGCCTGCGGCTTTGCTGACTAGGGTAAAACGGGGCAGGCCATCCGCTCCGGGGCCATCGTTGCGGTACAATCGATCATTGTTGCGCGCTGAACCGTCATTGATTTTATCCCGGTATTGATTGGGGAAAAAAATCTCTACTTCGTTGGTGAGCACGTAGAGGTCGAGGTCATTGTCTTTGTCGCAATCAAAAAAAGCTGCCTGGGTGGAATAGCCAGTGTCGGCAATGCCCATGATTGGCGCAAAATCTTTAAAAACCGGGGTTCCAGTTTTGTCCAAGCCTTGGTTGATGTAGAATTGATTGGCCCGTTTTTCGGCATTCAATTCCATGTTGGCACAAACATAGAGGTCTTGCCAGCCGTCTCCATTGATGTCTACCACGGCGGCACCTGAGCACCATTTACCAGGTGAAGTTACCCCTGCTGTTTTGCTGATGTCTTTAAATTTAAAATCCCCAGCATTGAGGTATAAAGCGTTGTCCACTTGATTACCCGTAAAAAACAGGTCTTGCAATTCGTCATTGTTAAAATCACCAACAGCCACACCTCCACCATTGTACACGTACTCAAAATCAAGAATGTTGTAACGAGCGTCTTCAACGATGGAATTGACAAAACTGACTCCGGTTTGGTCGGCACTCACCAATTCAAACAACGGTTTTTTGCGTGCAGTACAACTCCACAGCAGCAACAAACCCAGCAGGCAATATGTGATGCGCATAAATAAAAATTCAGAGGGCTAAAATAGGGAAAGAACAAAAGGAATGAGCGGAAAGTAGGAATATTCCTGCTTTCCGCTATTCACAAGGTAAGACGGGATAGAGCCGCTGGTGACCCAACGGCTCCCCGTCCTTAGACGTGTGCGGGGAGTGGTCCCCGCGGTGTTGAAAAAAGACTGTAGTTGTCTTGGTATGACGCAAAAAATTACCCCCCGATTTTTTGAAAGGGTTTTGAATTGGAAGCTCACTTGAAATGAACCGTTCGACTTCCAATTAAAAACCCAAAATCGGGAAGTTAATTTTTCAGCGTTGCTTAGTACCCAGGATTCTGCTTCAGGGTAGCCTGACCATTGACGGTACTGGCCACAATTTCCTGCTGTGGAATTGGGAAATATTCACTTTTACCCGCTGTGAAGGTTGAGCCACCTAGAGCTGCTACCCGCAACTTGCCTTCATAGGCTATATATGCGGTTAACGCATCTTTGGCGATGCCCCAACGCACCAGGTCAAAGAAGCGATGGCCTTCCATGCCAAATTCAATTTTGTGTTCAAATTGAACGGCTTTTCTGGCCAGCGTTTTATCGGTCCAAGGTGTTTTGTAGGTATCAACCACGTATTTAGCTGCGGGTGCGCCGTTGTTGAGTACAAAATCGGCTGGGTTAGCAGCTCTGGTACGCACTTGATTTACATAGGCACGAGCCGCTTCCAGGCTACCCACTTCCACTTCACATTCTGCTGCCCAGAGTAGGATGTGTGCAAAACGGATCAGGTTGACATTGTTGGCAGATGCGCCCAAAGCCCAACCGGAAGCAGTTGAACCACTACCCTGCTCGGATTTTTTGTATACGTGTTTGATCGGTGCATAAGGACCACCATAAGATTGGTCGCGAATCCAGTCTTCGCCAGGGTAAAGACCCCAATCCAGGTAAGGAATCCCTCTGCGACCTACGGTGCGGTCGAGGCGAGGATCCAGGTTACCCGCATCTGGAGTAAAGGGATCTTTGCTGTCTACCCCCTGGTCGTTTTTGACCTGGTTGGCACCTATGTTATGGCTTCCATCCAACAAAGGCAAACCACTGGCATCGGTACGGAAAGAGTTAACCAATTCTTGGCTAGGTTGGTAAAATCCACAGCAGGTACCAGGGCCTCCCTGATAGGGGAAGTTGAGTACATCGCCATAGTTTCCATTTTCGCCAGCACCTTCACCGTCGTTAACAGAAGACTGTACGGCAAAAACCGACTCCTTGTTGTTTTTGGTGGCAATCAGGAAGTTGTCACCAAATTTGGCATTCAGGCCATACTTTTCCCCTTTGGAGGTTTTGCCACTGGCAATAATGGTTTCCAAAAGTGGCTTGGCTTCGGCGAATTTGCGTTGGAACATGTACGCTTTAGCCAAGAGGGCGCCAGCCGTCCACTTGTTGACGCGGCCTACTTCTGCCTGGGTTTCAGGCAGGTTGTCGTAAGCAAATTTCAGGTCATTGACGATGTCTGGCCAAATGTCCCGATCGTTAGGTACGTTAAAGTCGGTAGCTTTATCGTCTACATAAGGGATATTGTTGAAGCATTTTTTTGCTTCAAAATGGTAGTGGCCTCTCAAGAAGCGGGCTTCGCCTTCGATTTGTTTGGCTCTAGCCGCAGAAATGTCAGTTGCTTTAACCAATAGTTTCAACACTGAATTGGAGCGGGCAACACCGTCATAAAGAACCCGCCATTTGCCCCGAAAATAAGCATTGCTGGGCAATCCCTCGTAACGGGCAATGGGGTTCACTGCGTTTTGGTCTCCGTTGTCGGAACCTTTGTGGGCGTCACCACCACAAATTCCACCGAATACCCAGTTGGAAGCGGAAGCATGCCAGGCGTCTCCACTACCCCAGCCTTGGGCCCAACCATCAAGTAAGGAATAGGCACCGATCAAAACCGCCTCAACTCCTTTTGAGTTAGACAAGGTGGTTTCATCCAAGCCGCCTAATGGTGGCCGGTCCAGAAAAGACTCCTGGCAGGCATAAAATGCGCCTCCAAGGGTTATTGTGATTAGAACCAGAAATAAGATCTTTTTCATGGTTGTGTTTTGTTTATATAAGTGTACAAACTGCTGAAGTATTTAAATGACTCAAAGCCATTAAAAGGTCAGGTTTGCACCGATAATCAGTTGTTTGTTAATTGGATAGGCACCATAATCAATTCCCATTGCGCGGTCGGCGCCATCACCAAAACCATTGGTGGTAATGGCAGGGTTATACCCACGGTATTTGGTGATCATGATTGGGTTGGTAGCCTGCAAATAAACACGCAGACGGTCAACCTTCATTTTACCAAAATTTTGGAAGGTATACCCCAATTGTACCTGGCGCAAGGCTACGTAAGATCCATCTTCAACGTAACGGCTATGCAGGAAACTGTTGGATACCTGGTCACTAAAGTCAAGGCGTGGCAAGGTAGCATTGCGGTTGTTGGGTGACCAGGAATCGTACAAGGCTTCTTTAGAACGGTTGAGGTTGAATACTTCATAGTCAATCTCCCAACGAGCAAAGTTAAAAATTTCATTGCCCTGCGAGCCCTGGAAGAATGCCGATAAATCCCAGTTTTTGAAGCTAACATCCAAGTTAAGACCGTAAGTAAAGTCAGGGTGTGGATTGCCAATGAAAGTTTGGTCCGATTCATTCACCACACCATCACCATTGATGTCGGCGAGGCGATAACGACCAACCTTTTCTTCACCGGGTTGATCCGGCGCATTTTTGATTTCATCATCGTTTTGGAAGAAACCAATCACCTCATAGCCGTAGAAAGAAGCAATCGGATAACCTTTCAAACTACGGCTGATGTTGCCAATCCGGGTACCACCTCCCGTGAAGAAGGTCGCATCGTTGGTCCCTACACGCAAAATTTCATTCTTGTAGGTACCAAAGGTCACCCCTACATTGTACTTCAGTTTATCACCTGCGGTTTTGCCGTGGTAGGTCAATTGTGCGTCAACCCCAACGTTTTCCATGTCACCAATGTTGATGGCAGGAGCAGCCACGTCGCCAGCTGTACCCGGCAGTTCTTGGACATACAACAAGTCAGTTGTTCTTCTATTCCACCACTCCACCGAAACTTCCAGTTTGTTGTCCAACATGGTTGCATCGATACCGATGTTGGTAGAGGTGGTTGTTTCCCACTTGGAAGCAGGGTTACCCAAACGATTGGATTCGAAACCCAAAAGTGGTGAAGAACTTGTACCATTGATGTCGTAAGCAGAAGAGCCAGGTCCAGAGCCAAAGGTGCTATATGGGTTGCTTGCACTAATTTTTTGGTTACCCGTTTGCCCCCAACCAAAACGCAGTTTCAAATCGTCGAAGATGGTTGCATTTTGCATAAAATTCTCGCCAGATACCCGCCAGGCTACACCAAAGGCTGGAAATACCCCGTAACGGTTTTCAGATCCAAAAACCGAGGAACCATCTCGGCGAACGGTACCATTGATGATGTATTTGTCCATCAGGTTGTATTCTACACGGCCAAAAATGGAGTACAAAGCAGGACCTGAATAGGCACCACCACCCACTTGTTGACCGAGAGCACTACCCGCATTCAAAGTCCAGAAATTCTGGGTATCTACAAAGTAGTTCACCCGGGTACCACTCATGTCCCGCCCAGAAGACAACACGGCTTCTGTACCTACATACACCTTCAATTTTTGTTTTTCACTCAATTGGCGGTCTAAGGTAAGGGTGTTGTACAAAGTCCAGCTAAACCCATAACCTGAATATTGGTTGAAGGAATTAGAAGAGACCACCTCAGCAGCTTCAATGTTGCGGTAGCCAAAAGCGTATCCATTGTACATGCCGTAGTCGATCCCAACTTGGGAGCGGAAAGAAATATCGTTGAAAATTCCGCCAAGGAAGCCCAAATTCAAGTTGGCGTATAAGCTACCAAAAGCATTGAGGCCATAGTTTTTATTGTCTTTTTGGCGGTAACGATCAGCAATAGGGTTACCCGAATTGGAAACAATCCCCTTTGCGCCACCAAAAAAACCATTGATGTCGTAAACTGGAACAATGGGTTGCATTTGAATGGCACCCGTAATCGCAGAACCACCCGTTGCATTGCCCAGCGTACGAATGTCCTCGTTATGGGAAATCTTCATGTTTTCGCCCAGGCTCAGGTATTTGCCAATTTTAAACTCAGAGTTCATCCGCATGCTGTAGCGGCGGTTGTAGGTGTGAATTACCAAACCTTCCTGATTGTAATAGTTCAGGGTAAGGGCAAACACACTACCTTTATTACCTCCGGTAAAAGAAAGGTTGTGGTCCTGAATTGGTGCAGTTTGGTACAATTCCTCTTGCCAGTTGGTACCTTGCTTGTTCGCTTTGGTAATCAAATTGAAGTTTGCAGAGCTGATGTCAGCATTGTAGTTGGCTGGATTCACCCGTGGGTCTCCTTCTTTGGCCCCAGCAGGAAAAATGTAATCCGGCAATACAGGAGTAGAACCCGTGCCATACAATTGGGGAATGTTCTGACCAGCGTCTGCCACACTTAGGCCAGCATTGGCTAAAGCCTGAAAGCGCATGGTGGCCCATTCTTGTGCGTTCAACACATCGATGAGTTTACCATGGTTTTGGACGCCATAATAGCCGTTGTACGACACTTTGGTTTGTCCAGCTTTGCCTTTTTTGGTGGTAATGATGATTACCCCGTTGGCCGCTCTGGAGCCATAAATAGATGCAGCAGAAGCATCCTTCAGAATTTGGAAGGTTTCAATGTCGCTGGGATTCAGGTCCACCATGCGGTTGGCGTCCCGAGGCACCCCGTCGATCACATACAGAGGGTCATTGTTGCCAAAAGTACCCACGCCGCGAATACGGATACTCACGGGTGAACCTGGTTCACCGTTGTCCCCGACCACAACACCAGCCGCTCGGCCAGCTAGTTGTTGCTGGAAGTTTCCAGCAGGTACAGAAAGCAGATCTTTGGTTTTTACAACCGAAACCGCCCCTGTAAGGTCTTTCTTTTGTTGGGTGGAATACCCAGTCACCAGCACTTCTTCCAGTGCGAGGTCACTCTCCTCCAGGGTGATTGAAACATTGGTCTCAGCACCACTCAGCGCAACTTCCTTGGTGCGATAGCCCAAATAAGAAACGATCAGTGCAGGCGCCTGGCCTTCAATAGTGAGTGAAAAAGCTCCACTGTCATCAGTGTAGGTACCATTGGTGGTACCTTTTACAATGACAGATGCGCCGATAAGTGCGTTACCAGCAACATCTACCACCTTACCACCGATGCTGCGTTGTGCGAACGCTGCAATGGAAAATAAGCAAAAAACAACTACCAGGGTAGTACATTTTTGCCAGGTTTGGTAAGCATGAACCATGATTGTAATGGTTTGGTTAAAATGATTGTTAATTCTGTTCTGTACAGAGAAAGCTCCGCCAGAAGTATCCAGATTGATTGTATCCGAGTACAGTGCATACAGGGCATGCTTCACCCTGTTATCAGTCGGGAAAATTGTGTATTAGTTTGTGTTATTCGTTGGGTGTGTTGCAAAAAGGTAGTACCGGATTGAGAAAATCCAGTTGATTCGGTGAGTTAGGGGGGTAAATTGCCATAACCACTCGTTCAAGTTAAAATATCCTAGAATTTAGTTGTGCAAAACAATGGTTAAGCGGTTGCTACTGGTTGATGCTATTTATTATAAAAAATAGATGGTGTCGATTGAACACTATCATAGTATCGAAGATTCGACTTTTTTTTGACAAAATCAAAAAACCGTCAAATATTTTTTGATTTTTTTTCTGGAGGAATATTGGCAAAGGAATTCCAGCTCTGTCAAAACATCATTACGTACGAAGAAAGCAATGACATCGGGGCAGCGCACTGTAGAGACGCACGGCCGTGCGTCTTTGCCTGGTTTTCATACCGTAAAGAGACGCACAGCCGTGCGTCTTCCCCCGGTTTTTATACAGTAAAGAGACGCACAGCCGTGCGTCTCTACAATCTGGCATCATCCGTCATTTTTTACGTTGCACGATTTTGTCATGCACTCATTTTTTTTGTTTAAATTTTAACGGCCCGCTTTTTCCCACTAAAATCATAGAAGGTTATTTCTTGAGCGGTTTTAGGAAGAACAATTTTTCGAGCGGATTGGGATAAGAACCCAGCGCCCTGATACAATTCATAAAACAGGGTTTTCCCGTTTTTAAGTTTCACCTCAGCTCGCGCATCATTTTGGGTATAGTCCAGCAATTTTTGACTTGAAGAAAAAGGAGAAAACACTTGTAGCGGGCCACGGTTTTGCCCGGCTACCAGATACAACTCTCCTTTGGCATTGCTCAATTGCACCAAACTTTTGGCATCACCGGGTACGTAAAATCCAGATTGCTGTAAAGAGCAATTCTTAAACCCTCCTTTGCCATCGCCTAATAACAACAAGCCGTTAAAGGCATCACAATGCCCGGTAGTCACTTCCATGCCATAATCGTTGCCCACACAAAGGGCGTCCAAATGCCCATCAGCATTCCAGTCGCCGGCAAGCATGCCATAAATAGGGGCCAATTGAGCCGCGGTGGGCAGGGCTTCCACTACAAATTTCCCTTTGCCCAGGTTGCGGATGAAGCTGCTTTGCATATGGGTAGCGGTTAGGTGGAGCGGTTTAATGGTTGGAAAGTTGCTCAGATATTGGGTCATGTTGATTTGAGCAAACTCGGCGTGCATCAGGTAACTCCGCTTGCTCAGGATCAATTGTTTGTCCATGTCCAGGCGGTTGTGGTAGGGGAATTCCTCGGGTTTGCCCTTTTGGTTGGGAAAAAACACGGCAGGAATCACGTCATAGCCCTCATTGCCGTCGAAGTCAGCGGCGTATACTCCCAGCGGCTGTTTGGGGGAAGCTTTGAAAAGGGTGTTCAAACCCAGATTTCCAGCCAGGTAATCAATGTCGCCATCCGCATCAAAATCAGCACCCACCAGGCTGTTCCACCACCCCGGATAATTTTCCAGGCCACTACCTTTCGTGGCATTGCTCAACTTGCCCTGATTGTTTTTAAACAGGGTGAGAGGCATCCATTCTCCGGCGAGCATCAAATCCACCCAGCCGTCCTGGTCATAATCCGTCCACAAGGCATCACAGACCATCCCCAAATCATTCAATTGCGGAGCGACCTGATCGTTTGCCATTACAAATTTGGGCTTACCCGCTTTGCTTTCATTGCGCAACAAATAGCTATTCAGGGGTTTGGGGTATTCCTTGTGTTTGGCCCGGCCACCAATGAAAAGGTCTAAATCACCGTCCCGGTCATAATCGGCAGCCTTTACACAGGAACCACTTTTGAGGAAAGCGGGCAAGGCGCCCACTGCCGGAATAAATTTACCATTATTATTAAGGTATAAAACATCTTGATAGGAAGGTTCATCCGCAGGGTACTCCACCCCTCCCCTAACCGAGTACAAATCCTGGTCGCCATCCTGATCCACGTCAAAGAACAACACGCCCAGGTCTTCGCCCCGTTTGTCACGGCCATCGGGTCCTTCTAATAAATCCTGCTCCTGAAAAGTGCCATCTGGTTTCTGGATAAAAAAGTGCCCTTTGCGGAAGTGTCCGGCTGATACAAAAAAGTCATCGAGTTGGTCCCCATTGACATCAGCAACTGCAAGGCCAGGGCCGTACTGGGATAGTTTGTGTGGCAAAAGGGGTTGCAGGTTAAAATCGATGTAGTCTGTTTCGGGATGCACGTAGTTCACACCAGTTTTGGCCGTTACATTGTTGAACCAGGCTTGAATCGGCGGCGGAGGGGGTGCGGCCTGATTGGGTTTGGCATCCTGATACTTGATGTCCAGCACCTGATTGGCCTTGACCTGATTCAATACTTGTTGCTTTTGGTTGGGCCAGGTGATGATCACCTTATCCACTACTTCGTTTTTACCCAAACCAAAATGGGCCAGAGCCTGCATGGAAGAAAGGTAGCCCCGATAGATGCTGTGCTCCCAAACCTGTTTTTGATTGTCGCCGTATTGGATTTCAACCCAGGCGCCCAGGCCCATGGGGTTCAGGGAATCGCCGTGTAATTTTATGGATAACCACCCGTTGG
>JAAFHQ010000132.1 GCA_013298445.1 Chitinophagales bacterium
GAACCTTTTGAACTGCAGCATCCAAACCAGTAATGGGGGTACCTGCACGGTCAATTACTGCATTGGCAGTGTTGATGGCCCGGTAAAAGAAGTTCCACACGTCGCGGGTAGGGGTTAAACGGCTATCCATTTGTGAGGTGTATTGGTTCACAAACTTGAAGCTACCGTCCGCACCCATGGTATAGGTATCGGTACCAAAAACGGTTAAGGTAAAAGCTGCCTCGCGGCCGTACCAGTCGCGCAAGGTAGAGTAAGTTGCTTCTACAGCATCTTCAAAACCTGCTTTGGAGTCGAGGTACAAACCACTGACCTGGCTCACTGGAACTTCTTCCAAAAGATCTTCACAAGCTGGCGTGATCAACAACACAGCTGCAAAGGCTATAAACTTAATAACATGCACTTTTTTCATGTTATGACTATTTTATTTGAATGAGTGATTTTTGAATTAAAACTTCGCGTTGATACCAAAGGTAATCTGGCGTACCGAAGGAGTTTGGTTTTCGTTAACCGCACCATCCGTTTCATTGTCGATACCTTTGTACCTCGTGCGGTATTCAGACCAGACGTAGGGGTTTTGAATACTTGTAAAGATGCGCAAACCGGCAATCTTTTTAGTAGGCACATTGTAACCGAAGTTGATGTTGCGCAATTTCACGAAGGTACCACTGTAGTAGGATAATGTGGATTGGAATACTGGTGCCTCCTGGTTTTGGTTGGGCCGTGGAAAATCATTGGTTGGATTATTGGGCGTCCAATAGTCAATATTCAGGTTGTTGTAACGACCCGCCAATGAATTGAAGGAAGTGTGGAAACCACTCTGGAACATGCTACCAATCCGGGCAAAGAAGAAGAAGGACAAATCGAAGCCTTTGTATTCAAAACGGTTGGTGATACCACCGCTCCATTTTGGTACCTGAGAACCCAAAATAGTCCGGTCGGAGGCGTCGATCTTACCATCGTTGTTGATGTCTTCAACCTTGATTTCACCTGGCTTGCGCTGGTATTTGGTGGCCAAATCCAGTTCGCTGGTTTGCCAGATGCCGATTTTTTTGAAATCAAAATAAGCAGTCAAGGGCTGGCCAATGAAACGGGCGTTACCAATGTCATCCACTTTACCGTTGAACAGTTCCAGGATGGCTTCTTTGTTGTGGGTGAATTGCAGGTCGGTGCTCCAGCGGAAGTCGCCTTTGTCGATGTTAACAGTGGATAAGGTCACTTCCAAACCTTTGTTGCGGGTACGACCTACGTTGCGCAATACACTGGAGAAGCCACTGGTCAGGGGCAATTGGTCATTCAACAACAGGTCGCGGGTATCAGCCTGATACACTTCGATGTTACCATAAACCCGGCCAGCCCAAAGCGAGAAGTCCAGACCAATGTTGGCAGTAGAGGTAGATTCCCATTTCAAGTCAGGGTTACCCAATACGTTTGGACGGTAACCGTATGCTCCAGTTGTACCGAACAAGTAAGTAGTCCGGCTCAAAGAAGTTTGGGTTTGGTATGGGTTGATCGCCGTGTTACCAATTGAACCGTAGCTAGCTCTCAACTTCAATTGCTCCAGCCACTTGGAACCTTTCAGGAAACCTTCTTCACTGATGTTCCAGCCAATGGCCGCCGAAGGGAAAAAGCCATATTTGGTGTTGGCCCCAAAACGGGAAGAACCATCATAACGACCAGTCAAGGTCAACAGGTATTTGCCCTGGAAGTCGTAATTGATCCGACCCATGTAAGAGTTCAACGCCCATCTGGTGATCCCGGTACCCGGGTTGTTGATAACGGAAGCCTGGCCCAGTGCATAGAACTGTTGAGTTTCGACTGGGATACCATCTACACTGATGCTGGCGGTTTCAAAGTCGTCCTTTTGCAAGGATTGCATGGCGGTGATGTTCAGGTTGTTTGCCCCAAAACTCTTGCCGTAACTCAGGATGTTCTCCAAAGTATAGTTGAAGGAATAGCTATAGTTGGTGTTGGCAACCGCCTGGCCAGCCCGGCGGGCATTGGTTAAACTTCCAATGAAACGACCATTGCGGTTATTCGTGAAGTCAGGGCCAAAGTTGACGCGGTATTTCAAACCTTCCAGAATCTCCCATTCCCCGTACAAGCTGGTAAACATCCGAGTACGTTTGGTCAAATCAATTTGTGCACCAGGAATAACCTCAGCGATCGGGTTGGTCCGCAAACCATCCGAAGTAGGCAAAAAGATCAGGTTGCCATTGTCATCGTAAGGTTTTCCGAGCGGGTTCTCCTGCAGGGCGCCGCCATAAGGGTTGAAGTTTTCCCCGTTGCGCTCGCTGTATACCAGCAGGGTAGAAGTACCTATTTTGACGTTTTGGGAAATTTGGTGATCAAGGTTCAATCGGAAAGTGTAACGGGTAAAATCCTGATTGTAGATGATCCCTTTGTCGTTGAAGTAGTTGGCGGAAATGTTGAACAATGTTTTTTTATCACCACCCGATACGCTCAATTGATGGCTTTGGATGGTGACAAAAAAACACCACCCGATACGCTCAATTGATGGCTTTGGATGGTTCCTTGGCGCAGTAAATAATCCTGGTAATCGGTGGTGCGATTTTGGGCAATACCATCCAATTCAATGGGCTCAAACAACTTGGCATCGTCTGCTGCAGTAGCTGGCCCAGCTGGGTAAGTACCAATTGCGCGGCGAGATTCCCGCTTGTATTCCGCAAACTGTGGGCCATCCATTACATCAATGCGGCCCAATGCGTCGGAGATACCATAATAGGTGTCAAAACTTACGACTGATTTACCACTTTTACCTCTTTTGGTCGTAACCAAAACCACCCCGTTAGAGCCTCTGGAACCATAAATGGCTGTTGCAGACGCATCTTTCAGTACTTCCATGGATTGGATGTCCTGTGGGTTGATGTCGTCGATACCCCCAGCAAGTGGAATACCGTCGACTACGTACAATGGATCGTTGGAAGCCTGGATAGAGCGGCGACCACGAATCCGCACCGTTGGGCCAGACCCTGGGCGGCTACCCGCCTGTACGACGTCTACCCCTGCTGCACGCCCCTGCAGGGCCTGACGAGCGTTGGTAATCGGCAATTCGGTAATCTGCTTGGAAGTGATTGAAGAAATGGCCCCGGTCAACTGACTTTTGCGTTGGGTACCATAACCTACCACCACCGTCTCGGCTAATTCTGATACGTTTTCTTCGAGCGTAATGTCGACTACTGTTCTGGTTCCCACCGTTTCTTCCTTGGTGTTGTAACCAGTGTAACTGATCACCAAAACAGATTCGTTGCTCACTCCTAAGGTAAATGCACCGTCGGCATCAGTAACAGTACCTGTAGTAGTTCCCTTCACCGCAATTGATGCGCCGATCAGGCCATCTCCGTTGGTGTCGGTAATTTTTCCCGTGATTTGACGGGTTTGGGCAAATGCGAATTGACCGCTCAGTAAGAGTGTCAAAACAAGCATCATTCCGTGTAATGGACTTTTCATGCTGCTAAACGTTGTTTGTTTGAAATTTAATTCTAAAAATTTAATGAGTGCGGTACAAATGTCGGAATTTGCAAGTAGAAGGAATACTGATATTTTGCTGATTTCTGATACTTTTATGCTCATATTTGGAAGTATTATGGAAAAAATCCATTATTTTTAAAGTAAAATACGCGACATTTAAACCATGAAGCCGCAATTATTAAAAATCACACCGCCGCCCAACTCGTCCTTTAACTTTTTTGCCCAGGACGCTGCTTTTTTTGCTACCCCCTGGCATTATCACCCCGAATACGAGATTGTTTTGGTATTGGAAAGCACCGGGAAAAAATTTATTGGAAGCAATATTTCCAACTTTAAACCTGGAGACTTGTGTATGATGGGGGCTTATTTGCCCCATTATTACCGCAATGACGAGCAGTATTATGCCAAAGACACCAGCATACGTGCCCGGTCTTTGGTGATTCATTTTTTAGAAGACTTTATGGGTGGGAATTTTTTTGACTTGCCCGAATGCCAGGCAATCAAAAATTTACTGGAACGCTCGAAACTCGGATTGAATTTTGGCCCCGAAACGGTAAAAAAAGTGGCTACCAAAATAAAAGGACTTCAATTCCTTACGGGCATCAATCGCTTATTGGAATTGATCTCAGTATTGGCGATATTGAGTGATAGTGAAGACATGCAAGAATTGACTACTAATTCAATGTCATTACAAAATGAAGTAGATTCAGCCCGAATCAATGGAGTGTTGTCCTTCATTGTTCAGAATTACCAACAAGAAATTCACTTGAGTGAGGTAGCCAAGTTGGCCAATATGAGTGAATCGGCCTTTAGTCGATATTTTAAAAAAAGAACGCGGCGCACCTTTTCCCAGTTCATAGCTGAGATTCGGATAGAACACGCCTGTAAATTGCTTGTTCAAGACAAAATGAGCATCTCAGCGGTAGCGCTGGAAAGTGGCTTCAACAACTTATCCAACTTTAACCGACAGTTCAAACTGCTCAAAAAGACAACCCCGCTCGCTTATCGGAGTACCTTCAATGGGTAAAGCCGGGGCTCATTCACTCCTTCGACTGTCTTCTGGCTTCTCTTTGTCTTCAGTGGCTTTTTTTTCTTTTTTCTCCTTCTTTGATGGGTTGGGATTTTTGTTGTCTACTGGTTTGTTTTCCAGTGAATTAAACAGGCCGTCCCAAACAAGGCCCTGCAAACGTTTCTTTTCACTCATCTCTTCTGCTGGATTTTTGTCCTTTTTCATGGGTACAATGAACAATTAAGTTGAACAACACCAATGGGTGCTGACAACGCAACATAAACGACATGGATTAGATCATCAAGGTTCACATTGACTAATCACAGTGTTTCTAAGGGAAAATTAATGAGGGGAAATAAGAAATAAGAGATGTATTACAGCGGAAGGAATCAATTAAATCAAAACGAATGTACCAGAATTAATCAACAAATGAAAATATGTTGATTAATTCTTTGAATTTTTATAGAGAGACTATGTTGTTTTATGAGAATTAGGGAGTAAAAGATAGAAAAATTGCTTGTTTTTGAAGAGGAATGATTTTTTTCTCCTCCGCAACTTTAAACAAATGATCTACTGCCGCCCGGCCCTGCGCACCTAAATCGGCCGAAAAATGGTTCACATAGAGATCAATGTGCTGACGACGAACGGCAGGGTCCATTTCCTGAGCGTGTTGGGCAATGAAGGCTTCAGAAGCGGCAGGATTGGCCCATGCGTATTCAACACTGCGCCGAATGATGCGATTCACTTTGTGGATGATGGATTCTGGTAGGTTCCGTTTGATAACAATTCCTCCCAAGGGAATGGGCATGCCTGTACTTTGCTCCCAATACTCGCCGAGGTCAATCAGTTTTACCAGGCCTTTATCAGCATAGGTAAAGCGATTTTCATGGATGATTAACCCTGCATCTACCGTACCATTTAATACTGCCATTTCAATTTCGGAGAAAAGCATTTCCACCTTTTGTGTAGCATTGGGGAAGGCGAGACTGAGCAAAAAATTGGCCGTGGTCAACTTTCCAGGGATGGCAATTTTTAGATTAGAAATGTCTGCAGAAGGAATCGGCGATTTAGCAATCAGCAGTGGCCCACAGTTGTTACCCAAGGCACTTCCAGCGTCTAAGAGGATGTATTTTTCAGTCAAATGGGCATAGGCATGGTAACTGAGTTTGGTAATGTCCAAATCTGCAAGCCCTGCACGGCGGTTCAATTCTTCTACATCTCCCAAAAATACCTCGAATTCGAGCCCCTCCGTATCAATTCTACCATGAATCATGGCATCAAAAATAAAAGTGTCGTTAGGACAGGGGGAAAAGCCAAGCGTTAATTTCATAACTTTGCGGTATGAACTTACAAGTAATCTACGAAGATAATCATCTCATCGCGGTAAACAAGCCCGCGGGCATTCTGGTTCAAGGTGACGATACCGAAGATACCCCCTTGGTGGACTATGTGAAAGACTACATCAAATTCCGGTACCAAAAGCCCGGTGATGTATTTCTGGGCGTAGTGCATCGTTTGGATCGCCCTGTTAGTGGTGCCGTTATTTTTGCCCGGACCAGCAAGGCGCTGATCCGCATGAATGAGCTGTTTAAAGAGCGGAAAGTCGAAAAACGCTATTGGGCCATTACCGAAAATCGGCCTTTCCCAGAATATGGCCACCTGACCCATTACATCCTGAAAGACCAGGAGCGCAATGTTTCCAGGGCTTTGGATCAGCTGAGCAATCGCTCCAAGGATGCAAAAAAATCGGATCTGGACTACGAATTGATTGGCAATTTGGAAGCACGATACCTCTTATTGGTTAAACCAATTACGGGGCGCCCTCACCAGATCAGGGTACAATTGTCCAAAATTGGTTGCCCCATCGTGGGTGATGTAAAATATGGCTATAGTCAGGCGAATCAGGATGGCTGTATTTACCTGCATTGCCGTTCGATGTCGTTTATGCATCCCGTAAAGCAGGAATTGATCACCGTCACTGCGGATGCTCCGAATGAGCGGATGTGGAATCAGATGAGTGCATTGGGGGAATGATGCCTCGGCGACCTTAATGCGCTTCGCGCTGTTGAGGCTTCGCCTCTCTTTGCTAAAAGCGACGCAATTGGAACACGGATGCCACGGATTTGAACGGATTTTGACTCACCTTCGGCTCGTCCTTTTCGCCGCAGGCGGAAAAAAATCCGTTCAAATCCGTGGCATCCGTGGCATCCGTTTTGCCATCCTGCCGCTTTGGTTGAATTAAATCAAGTGTGAGCAATTCTCATTATTATATCTTACCGCTCGTTGCTACAGCCAAAACCAAGTGTTAACTCTTCTGCAGGCAACTCCGTAATGCCTTCTCCAAAGCCTCCCGCTTCAAGCCCTTACCAATAATCACGATCCTGGACAAGCGGGGTTCGCCCTCCGGCCAATCTCCTGCGCGGGTAAAGGCCGATTGAGTCCGTACGGATTGAAAAACCATTTTGGAAACTTCCTTGCCTACATTTAAGATTCCCTTGATCCGGTAGATGTTTTTGCCCTGAATCATCAGCAGGACCTTGCTCCAATGGATAAAAGTCAGGAGATCAAAAGCTTGTTCAAAAGTAAAACTATGGGCAGTGACGTCGGAATGGTGGTGATGATGTCCATGCTCATGTGAATGACTATCCTGTACCACATCTTTGATGCGCCGTTCCAAC
The DNA here is from genome assembly GCA_013298445.1 of Chitinophagales bacterium. Classification (GTDB taxonomy): domain Bacteria; phylum Bacteroidota; class Bacteroidia; order Chitinophagales; family Saprospiraceae; genus Haliscomenobacter. The sequence continues at coordinate 7,177 of JAAFHQ010000132.1, forward strand.
TGCCCCACTTCGTAAGCATGCAAGGTTATTAGGTCAGCAGCCGTGTGGCCATAATTGGCCAGGCTGATGCTAGCCAGTGGGTTCATCTCTTTCAAATTGGATTGGAGGGCTTCGAGGTAATGAAGTTGTACATCATCGGCTTTGTTGATGACGATGTGATCCGCAAAGGTGATTTGTTTAACTGCCTCTTCCCGCTCAGCCAGCGTTTCCTGCACACTGACCGCATCAACCAGACAAATGGTGCCATCTAATTGAAAAGCGGATTGGATTCCTGGATCACTAACAAAAGCTGCTGCTACGGCATCGGGCTCGGCCATGCCAGTCGTTTCGATGATCAGATGGTCAAAAACTTTCCCTGAATCGAGCAATTTTTCCAGGGTTTCGATCAACTCACCATTGAGGGAGCAACAAATACAGCCATTGGCCAATTCAAAAATAGCATCGCTTGCGCCAATCACCAAATCACCATCGATGGGCACTTCGCCAAATTCGTTTTCAATAATGGCGAATTTTTTTTCGGGATGATTGGCAATGAGTTGGTTGAGCAGGCTGGTTTTGCCAGCTCCAAGGAAACCGGTGAGGATGGTTACAGGGATGGGCATTTGTGCAATTTGCCGTAGGGGCAACCCTTGCGGTTGCCCTTTACGGTGTTCGATTACGGATAACGTGGGCGACCGCGAGGGTCGCCCCTACGATCATATATGAATCACCTCACCATACGCCGCCGCCGCCGCTTCCATCAGCGCTTCGCTCATGGTGGGGTGGGGGTGAACGGTTTTGATGATTTCATGGCCAGTGGTTTCCAGTTTGCGGGTAGCGACTACCTCGGCAATCATTTCGGTCACGTTTTGACCGATCATGTGGGCACCCAGGAATTCACCGTATTTGGCGTCAAAAATGACTTTTACAAAGCCGGTTTTGTCGCCTGCTGCGCTGGCTTTACCCGAAGCGCTAAAGGGGAATTTGCCCACTTTGATCTCGTAGCCTTTATCTTTGGCTTGCTGTTCGGTAAGTCCAACCGAGGCGATTTCCGGCACACAATAGGTGCAAGATGGAATGTTATTGTAATCGAGTGGTTCTGGATGGTGCCCAGTGATGTTTTCGACACAAATGATGCCTTCCGCACTGGCTACGTGGGCTAACGCAGGTGTTGGAATCACATCACCTATGGCATAAATACCTGCTACATTGGTGTGGTAAAATTCATCCACCAGGATCATGCCGCGATCCGTTTTTATACCCAGCGCTTCTAACCCAATGTTTTCGGTATTGGCAGCAACTCCGGCAGCTGAAAGCACGATGTCACACTTGATTTCTTCAACGTTGCCGGTTTTGCGGTCCTTTACTTTAACCACACAGCCTTTGCCAGAAGTATCTACACTTTCCACGGCAGAATTGCCCATGACCCGGATGCCTTTTTTGCTGTAGACTTTGCCCAATTCTTTAGAAATGTCGGCATCCTCACGAGGCAACAACCCTTGCTCCATAAATTCTACAATCGTGACCTCGGTGCCAATGGCAGCGTACACATAGGCAAATTCCACTCCAATGGCCCCAGCCCCGATGACAACCATACTTTTAGGCTGTTTTTCCAACACCATTGCTTTACGGTAGTCGATCACTTTTTCACCGTCGATGGGCACGTTGGGCAAACCTTTGGCCCTACCACCAGTTGCTATAATGATGTGAGCTGCACTGTATTTGGTTTTGGCACCTTGGGCATCCGTTACCTCTACTTGTTTGTCCGCTGTCAATACGCCATTTCCGTTGATGACAGTGATTTTATTTTTTTTCATCAAAAAGTTGACCCCCTTGCTCATGCCATCGGCCACACCACGACTACGCTTTACGATGCTTTCCCAATCTGCTTTGGCGCTACTAACCTTGATGCCATAATCTTCTGCATGCTGAATGTATTCAAAAACCTGGGCACTTTTGATGAGTGCTTTGGTGGGAATGCAACCCCAGTTGAGGCATATCCCGCCCAATGATTCACGTTCGACCACAGCCACTTTCAAACCCAATTGAGACGCACGAATGGCGGCAACATAACCACCAGGACCGCTGCCTATAACGATAAGATCAAAATTCATGATGACAGGTTGAATTAATGTAAAGTAGAGTTTGTTGAGCGCATAGGGTCAGTTCGACCGTTTCGCCCCGCGAAGATAGGCACTTAGCCTTATATACAAAACAAAAACTCCGCTGACCTGGTTGGGTAGCGGAGCGAATTTACTAACTTACTGATACTTAATATGGTGGCATAACTGCGTCATCCTGGATAGGAGACGGTTACGGGAGCCTCGTGCAATAAAGTGATTATTCCGTAGGATGATCAGGGAAATTCCCAGCGATAGGCCAGTTGCGCAACGAGATTGAGGATCGTTGACTCAGAAAGGACACTATGAGGATGCTAGGTGTTGTTGAATACTGCATTTCCCGACGATTCGCTTAATCAAATGTGTGGATAAGCCTGGATAAAAAACTTCCTCAAAATTAGGAAAAGCCAAGTGTGAAGTCAAATTTTTCTAAGTGCAAATTTGTCAGTTCAGGTTTTGCTGAAGCTGTCATTCTTTTGCTTAAAAAGTTGATGAGTAATTGATTATGGATGTATTTTATTTCCAAAAACAAAAAAATAATATTGATTTTAGTTGCAACTAACTGATTGTGAGTGTTTTGATTTTTTCGACGAACGAAAAATCCTTAAGTTGGGTAGTTGGAAAGGGTAATGATGAGATAAACCCTGTCATTGCTGGTGATGCGGTCGATTTTGGTGTAAAAACCTCCTTCCAGCGCTTTGGTTTCGGCAAGCCGGATGTCATCTTTTTGTGCCCTGATCATCATGACCCAATTGCTCAATGGCATGAGTTGAGGGTCCAAAACTGCCAAAGCTGCCAAATTCAAAATGGCCTGATCGGTCCAAAAGGCAGCATCGTCTTGGCTAGGTTTTTCTTTTAACTCAAAACGAAATTCCTGGCGGATTTTTTCACAACCACTTTGCAAAATTGTCAAGGTCTTTCCATTGACAAACCTGACAAATTCTTCACTTTCAATTCCGTTGACCGTATATTTGTGCTCTGCGACGCCCCGCATTCCTTCCCGCAACATTGCTTGCGGTTTGGTTTTGCAATCCGTTTCTTTGTTCCCGGTATTTTGGCAGGCGCTGAGGGCCAAGAGGAGGAAAAGAGTGGTGAGTCGAAGCATAAAAAAAGTGAAAAGTGAAAAGTGAAAAGTGAAAAGTGAAAAGTGAAAGAAATACACCAAACGGTGAAATCCAAATGGTGTACCTGCTTTTCACTTTTCGCTATTCACTTTTCACTATTAAACGTTGCGGTTGATACAATTCAAATCCTCAAATGCCACTTTCAGGCGTGAGATGAGGCTTTTTTCACCTTCCCGCAACCATACCCGTGGATCGTAGAATTTTTTATTCGGTTTGTCGTCACCTTCGGG
>JAAFHQ010000133.1 GCA_013298445.1 Chitinophagales bacterium
TGACGCTATTTTCGGCATCCAGCTTGCTGATGTTTTCATCCAAACCCATGTTGCGGATCAAGTCCAATAAACCGGCCAATGCAGGTGTGTTGGTCGTACTGCCCACAAACAAACCCGCCGTGATGCTGCCTTCAAATCCAAGCAGGTAATGCAGCCCAACGGCCACACTTGCCGAAAAACTGAGCATCACAAAAACAAAGATCAGGTCTTGCCAGCCCCGGCGTTTGAAGGTGCTGAAAAAACTAGGTCCACTGCCCAAACCCACCGTATACACAAAGATGGAAAGCCCGAGAAAAGTAATGATTTCGGGGATGCGCAAATCTGGACTAAAACTGCCAATGAACAAACCCACAAACAATACGGCAGCCACGCCCAAACTATTGCCTTTGATGCTGATGCTCCCCACTCCGTAGCCTAAGCCGGCGACAATGAAAAGCAAAAGAATCGGATTTTCGGTTAATGCCTCGACCATATTGATTGTATTTTGTGCACGAAAAGTACAACTTCGATGAGAAATGTAGGGTATAAAAAAGATCATAGTGGGAGGACACAATTGTCAGCGAGACTTGAAGTGTTAAAACTTACCAAATTATAATTGGTGGAAAGGGGGTGGAACAAAAAAATCACCCTTTCGTTAAAATTTTTAGTAAAATTTTGTGAGTATTCATAAATTGCCCTATATTGCCCTCAGATTTAAGGTTTCCTTAACAAAGTTGTTAATTTTATTAACGACTTACAACTTGCTTTTTAGATCCTTCATAATAACAGTCGGGTGATTTCTTACAAGAGCGGAGCAGTGGTGCTTGCGCTCTTTTTTTTTATACCTCCGGCATAAAAAACCCATGACTGAAGTCATGGGTTGGGGATTTAGAGTGGCCTCCCACGGATAAATCCGTGGGTTGGCGGATACACATTGACAGGGCAGCCCAACAGGCCCTTTCTTTCTATTCTCTCCGAACTATTTTTTTCTTTCGGAAAAAAATAAATATCATTACAAAAATTTTTCAAACTACTTAGATTAGCAAATAACGCTTGTTTGGAAAACGCCAGCAGGTGTTCAAAACGATTACTGTGAAGAACAAACCGGATCTTTCTTTTTGGCAAATCTGGAACATGAGTTTCGGGTTTCTGGGTATTCAATATGGCTTTGGATTGCAACAAGCCAACATGAGTCCAATTTATCGTTATTTGGGGGCTGAGGAGAGTAGCATTCCAGGGCTTTGGCTGGCTGGGCCGCTCACTGGGCTGTTGTTGCAACCGATCATTGGCACTTTGTCCGACCGGAGCTGGTCGAATACCTGGGGGCGCCGCCGTCCTTATATCTTTATCGGTGCTATTGTGGGCAGTATTGCCATGATTTTGATGCCCAATTCCAAGTCGGTATTTATGGCGGCTTGTTTGATGTGGCTGCTGGATGCAGGTTTAAATTCCTCCATGGAGCCATTCCGCGCTTTCGTAGGTGACTTGTTGAATGCTAAACAACGCCCAACCGGATTTGCGGTACAATCCTTTATGGTGGGATTTGGCCAAACCCTTTCCAATTTAATGCCCCTGATCTTACCCATCATTGGTATGTCCATGGCCATTGGGGGCGACTTTAGCAACGGCATTCCCGATTCTGTACGTATTCCATTTTACATTGGGGCAGCTGCCATTTTGCTGACGGTATTTTGGACTATGTACACCACCAAGGAATATCCACCTGAAAATGAAGATTATAAAATCAAGCCTACTTTTAGTGCAGAACAAAAGAAAAACATCTCCTTTTGGCATATTGCGATAACCATTGGTGCTGCCTTGATCGGAGGTATGTTTGCTATTCGCTTAGGCGGATTGACCAATGGCTTAATCTGGGCTGCTGGGATAGCAATAGGTTTGTATTTGATTCTGATGTTGCCCGTGTTCAAAGAAATTTTGGCTTCACTCTCAGAAATGCCAGTGGTGATGCGCCAATTGTGGTGGGTAAAATTTTTCACCTGGTATGGACTGCCTTTGATGTGGCAATACCTTTCCCTGGCTGCTGCCAAATATGCATTTAACGCCCCAAGTCCTACTGCTAATCCTGAGGGATTTGAAGCTGGGAAAAACTGGGGCAGCTTGTGTTTTGCCATGTTCAGCATTTCCTGTTTTGTGATTTCGATCTTTTTGCCTGCCATCGCCAAACGGATGGGTAGCCGTAGAGCAACCCACGCCTTGTTTTTAACGATTGGGGCGCTGGGCTTCTTCAGTGTGATCCTGAGCAATGACAAATGGATCTATTTTGCGGGCATGACTTTGATTGGTCTGGCTTGGGGTTCCATTATGTCGATGCCTTATTTGATGTTGGCCAATGCGGTTTCCTCTTCCCGAATGGGGGTCTATATGGGGATTTTCAACGGGTTTATTTGTGTGCCACAGTTCATAGGTATGTTGACCGTTCCGCTGTATTACAAACCATTGTTGGGCGATGATCCCCGCAATGCTTTGATTTTGGCCGGATTTTGTATGCTTTGCGCTGCCGCATCCTGTTTCCTGGTGAAGGAAATTAAAGGAAATGACGAAGCGCCAGTACAAATGTCTGCTGGGCATTAGACCTTGAAAATGCAGTAAAAACGGGGCTCGGAGCGTTTGCTGCGAGCCCCATTTGTGTTTAAATAGCTTTGTTAACAATTTTTAACCTTATATCAAGACAGATTAACCTCTTTCCAAAAAATGCTCAGGTATCTTTGTTGGAAGAAATAACCCGATTAACTTTTTTTTTATGAAGCATATTTTTACCCTCGTCTGTGCACTCTTCCTGACCTACGCAAGTACACAAGCACAAACGAAAATTTTTGGAACCGTTGCAGATACTACTGGGCAAACGCTCACGGGTGCAACGGTGATGGTCTTGCAAGCAAAAGATTCACTTTTAAGTGGTTTTGCACTCGTTGATCCGAAAGGTGCCTTTGAAATTCTCGGGGTAAAAGCCGGGGATTACATCGTACAATTGAGCTTTTTAGGCTATGGGGTGAAAAAAATTCCGATTACCCTGGCGGGTGAAAAGGAGAAAGACCTCGGCAAAATCATCATGAAGGAGCAATCCGAAACCTTGAACGTCTATGTGGTGGAAGGTGAAAGATCACCGATGACCATCAAAAAAGATACCGTTGAGTTCAATGCTGCAGCCTTCAAAACTCAACCCAATGCTACCGTTGAAGAATTACTCAAGCGCCTGCCCGGGGTAGAAGTTGAAAAAGACGGCAACGTAAAAGCTCAAGGGGAAAGCGTAACCCGGGTATTGGTCAACGGCAAGGAATTTTTTGGCCGTGACCCCAAAACCGCAACCCGTAACCTACCTGCTGACGCAATAGACAAGATCCAAGTGTTTGATAAAATGAGTGATGTATCCGAGTTCACCGGTGTGGACGATGGGCAACGCGAAAAAACCATCAACTTGACTTTGCGTCCAGATCGGCAGAACGGCGTTTTTGGCAACTTCCGTGTGGGCGGTGGCGGTCCAGAACAATTTGACCTGGGTGGCAACGTCAACCGTTTTTCTAAAACCGGGCAATTGTCTTTCATCGGCTCTGCCAATAACGTCAACCGCAACGGCTTTTCGATGAACGAATACCTCGACTTTTCCGGCGGCGGTGGCGGTGGTATGAATTTTATTGGTGGTGGCGGCGGTGGCCAAGGCGGCGGTGGCGGCGGCAGTGATATTCCGATCAACTTTGGTCGTAACTATGGATTCACCACTTTCTATTCTTCAGGCTTGAACTTCAGCAAAGATTTTGGCAAAAAAACCAAGATCAACGGAAGTTACCTGTACAGTGGTTTCAAAAAAGAAACCGACCAAAAGAGCCGTACGGAAAATTTCCTGACAAATTCTGCCTTCATCAAAAGTGATACTTCCGAGCAAGACGAGCGCAGCAATGTGCACCGCCTGAATTTTACGGTGGATCACAATCTGGATTCTACCCAATCGATTCGGGTGGTAGGCCGTTTGTCTTTGAGTGCCAATGGTAACGACAATTTGTCTCGCTCATTTTCAACGACTGATTTGTTGGTTCCAAAAAACGCCAGCAACCAAACCACTGCTTCAAATGGCGACAATACCAATTTGAACACCACTTTGTTGTACCGCAAGCGTTTTAGCCGTCGTGGACGTAGCTTGAGTACCACCTTCACTTTGAACAATGTGGATGGCAATACGGATGGAACAAACTTGTCTCGAAACCTGTTTTTTGGCACCGATGGCTCCATCCTCAATACCCAAAATTACGATCAACAGACCAATAACCTTAGCGATCGGATGAGCTACAATGCTCGTTTGTCCTATACTGAACCATTGGCCAGAGGTAAGTTTTTGGAACTCAATTACTCGTACAACCACCGGGGCAACGACAACAACCGCGAGGTTTACGATGTAACGCCAACCGGACAGATAGTACTCAACTCACAACTAACCAACCGCACCCTTAGCGATTTTAACTTCCACAATGGGGGCTTCAATTTCCGGATTTCCAATCCTAAGTTGAATTTCTCTACGGGCTTGGCTGTACAGCAAGCAGTTTTGGAAGGAGACATCCGTTCAAGTGAGCAAAAGGTAAGACAGGAGTTTTTGAATTACCTGCCTAGTCTGCGTGTCCGCTATAACTTCACTCAGATGAAGAGCTTTAACTTTGATTATAGCACTGACATCAACGAACCTTCAATTACCCAATTGCAACCGGTTCGTGACATCAGCAACCCGCTGAACATTTACATTGGTAACCCGAACCTGAAGCCTGAGTACAGCAATCGTTTCACGATGCGCTACAACCACTTCAACCAGTTCAACTTCACCAACTTCTTTGCGTTCACCAACTTTACCTATACCCACAACCGCATTCAAACTGCACAGACCATCAATGAAGAAACTTTGGTCACTGAGCGCACGCCCATCAACGTAGCCGATGATTACCGTTTCATCAGCCGTTTGAACTATGGTGGCCGGTTCAAAGGTCTAAAAATGCGCTATAGCTTGTCGGGGGGCTTCAACTACAACCGTGGAATCACCTATGTGAACACCGCGCGTAACTACACCAATACGACCAACCCAACGGCAGGGATCACTTTTGAAAACCAGAAAAAAGAGAAGTGGGACTGGAATTTGGGCTATACTCTTAACTATTCCAACACTGCTTATTCTTTGAATAGCGAACGCAACCAGGATTATTACACCTATACATATTCCGCTGGTTTGAGAAAATTCTTCTTCAAGGATAAATTGAACATTGAAACGGACCTGGATTACAGCCAATTCCGTGGCTTGGGTGAGGAATTTGATCAGGATATTCCAATCTGGAATGCTGCCGTTTCCGCCTTCTTCCTGAAAGGAAACAAAGGCCAGCTGAAATTTGGGGTTTACGATATTTTGAACCAAAACCAGGGCATCAGCCGGACCGTTCAGTTGAACTACTTCCAGGACCAAGATGTCAACTCTCTGGCGCGTTACTTCATGTTCAGCTTCATCTACTCCATGAAAGGTTTCCAGAAAACCAATCCTGCGAATCAGATGAACATTAGAATGCGGTAATCAATTAGTGACGAATTTTTCGAATGACGAATGCCGAATTGGGAGCGCTCCCAATTCGGCATTCGAAAAATTCGTCACTCTTTAAACGCCCACTCCAAAAACTCCCCCATCACCCTTCCCCAGGTCGTCTGGTCATGGCGGCCACCTACCACTTCGCGGTACACAATATCTTCATTGAGGCGATAGCCTTTTAGGTTCAATTCTTCAATCAATCCGAGGGTGTCGTCGATGGAATCGATGATGCCATTGTTGTTTCGGTCGGATACTTCGTCTTCGGTACCCGTTTGGAGCCAAAACTTGATACTTGGTTTATCCGGCGTTTCGCGCACGAGGGTGTGCATGATGCGATCGGTCGCTTCGTTGTAACCTTGGTCTAGTGCCTTGGAGCGCCACCAGAAGGATCCGGAAAAAACGCCCACTTTGGAAAAAATATCCGAATGATGCCAAACGATGTCCATAGCCGACAAGCCGCCTAAGGAAAAGCCTGCATAAAAATTATGCTGAGGCTCGGTTTTGGCGCGGTAATGCCGCTCGATATAGGGCTTGAGTTCGTCGATTACAAAATGAGTAAAATGCCGGGCCTTGCTGCCTCTGCCAGCGTAATCCGCCTGATTTGCAGTGCCGTATTCCTGGATACGTTGTTCATTGGCATGAATCCCTACCACAATGAAAGGGCGAAGATTATGCTCGGTAAACAAGGTGTGCAAGGTTTCTTCCATGCGCAAACTCGGTAAATCCTGGCCATCGTTGAGGTACAAAACGGGATAATGCCGAAAGCTGAAAGCGTAATGTGGGGGTAAAATGAGCGTCACCTTAACCTTACGTTCCAAATGAATGGAGGATAAAACGAGTTCTTTTTTGTGCATATCGAGAATAATATTATTTTAGTCGCAGGCAAAAGTAATTATTTTGCGATATTACCATTAAAACCAAATAAACTTGCAAGAGACTTACCACAAATTCTGGTCACATAGTTTGGGAAGAGACATTGAGATGTTGACTTTTGGAAATTGGGGCTATCCAATCCTGCTCTTTCCCACCTCCATGGGGCGCTACTACGAAAACAAGGATTTTAAACTCATCGAATCCGCTCGTGGGTTCATTGAGTCAGGCAAAATCAAAATTTATTGCATCGATAGCATCGACAGTGATAGTTGGTACGCCAAACATCTGCATCCCGCCACCCGCTTGTACAACCATACCTGTTACGATCGCATGTTGAATGACGAGTTGGTTCCTTCCATTCGACAAGAGTGTAATGTGGATAAAATTGGGGTCGCGGGTTGTAGTTTTGGAGGCTATCACGCCTTGAATTTTGCCTTCAAACACCCGGATAAAGTAGCCTACATGTTTAGCTTGGGTGGCGCTTTTGACATCAAACAACATTTGGGTGGTTATTACGACGACAATGTATTTTTTAACAACCCACCCGATTTTATTCCCGATGCGCAGAACGACCATTTTTACGATATGAAAATTGTACTCGGTACTTCCGAACACGATTTTTGCAAGGGAGAAAATGAGTGGATGTCGCAAATTTTGCAGCGCAAAGGCATCAATCATTGGCTGGATATCCGCCCTTTTGCCAATCACGATTGGCCGATTTGGCGGGAAATGTTCCCCGATTATTTGTCTAAAATCTAATTTAATTGAACGGGCCATTGCCACAATTCACGAACAAGAAAACGTTTACATATGAAAAAAATCGGTATTTTATTCGGAAAAGAGAATACTTTCCCTTGGGCATTCATTGAACGTGTCAATCAAAAAGAAGGTAAGGACATCATCGCCGAACCCGTTTCAATTGACAAGGTGACCCAAGGTGGCGACAGTGGCTACGCAGTGATCATTGATCGCATTTCACAGGATGTCCCTTTTTATCGGGCATTTCTGAAAAACGCAGCGCTTTGTGGTACCGCCGTAGTCAATAACCCATTTTGGTGGAGTGCAGACGAGAAATTTTTCAACAACTGTTTGGCTTTACAAGTTGGTGTGCCAGTGCCCAATACGGCTTTGATCCCCTCCTTTGAATTGCCAACAGATACCAGTGGCGAGTCTTTTCGCAACCTCAAAATGCCCCTGGATTGGAATGCCATTTTCGATTACATCAAATTTCCAGCCTACATGAAACCTCACGCGGGTGGTGGTTGGAAAAGTGTATACCGGGTGGATGATGCAGAGGATTTGTGGAAAAAACACGCCGAAACCGAGCAGTTGGTAATGCTATTGCAAGAGGAAATTGTTTTTGACGACTATTTCCGTTGTTATTGCATTGGGCAAAAACATGTGCGCATTATGCCGTATGAGCCCCGTAATCCGCACCACCTGCGCTACGATTCAGAAATCAAGGCAAAAGGGCCTGCCGCTAAAAAACTACTGGAAACGGTTCACGATTACGTGATGCGTTTGAACCTGGCCTTGGGCTACGACTTCAACACCGTTGAATTTGCAGTACGCGACGGCATTCCTATCGCCATTGACTTCTGCAATCCCGCACCCGATGCCGACATCAATTCGGTAGGCCAAGAAAACTTCGACTGGGTGGTAGAAGCCGCTGCAACCATGGCCATCGAGCGCGCCAAAGCCGCCAAACCTGGACAAATCAACCTTACCTGGGGTAGTTTTGTCGGCGCGGGTGTGAACAATGACATGGCGGCACTGGCCGGACTCGCAGGCAAAAAGCCCGCTGCGAAAAAGACAACAAAAACGAAGTAAACATAAGTCATCCCGAATTTTTGAAAAGCCAAAATCGGGCTAAAATCTAATCGCGGAGCGATTGAATTTTGAATAGCCCCGGTCGTCCGGGGTAAATAGCAGGCCAAATTGCTTGCAACCACGGCAGTGGTTGAACTCAATTGAGTAATAAATTCAACCGCGTCCGCGGTTGTGAAACATTTTGCTGCCGAAATGACCCCGGACAACCGGGGCTATTCAAAATTCAACCGCATCCGCGGTTCGTTTTTCCAAAAAATCGGGATGACGAATGTTTGGAACCCATAAAAAAACTTCAACCTATGGATCTTTCTGGTTTCACCCTTGGTATAGAAGAAGAGTTTCAAACCATCGACCCCCAAACCCGGGAGTTGCGATCGCACATGTCGCGGATTGTAGATGAGGGGCAAGTAAAGCTCCAAGAACAAGTGAAAGCCGAAATGCACCAGGCAGTGGTAGAAGTTGGCACGGTCATTTGTAAAAACATCCACGAAGCGCGCGAAGACGTGATCAATTTGCGAAAGTACGTCATGGAGATTGCGGATAAGGTTGACTTGAAAATTGCTTCATCGGGCACCCATCCTTTTTCACACTGGGCGGATCAACCAATCACACCCAACCCTCGCTATGACCAGATTGTAGAAGAATTGCAGGAAGCTGCCCGCTCCAACCTTATTTTTGGCTTGCACGTACACGTAGGCATCCCCAGTCGGGAAGTCGGGGTACAAATCATCAATGTGGCGCGGTATTTTCTGCCCCATATTTTTGCCCTTTCTACCAATTCCCCCTTTTGGGAAGGCCGCAATACAGGCTATAAGTCATTCCGAACCAAGGTTTTTGACAAATTTCCCCGCACTGGATTACCCGAATCTTTCAGCAGTGCTATGGAATATGAGCAATACCTGGATTTGTTGATCAAAACGGGTTGTATCGACAATGGCAAAAAAATCTGGTGGGACATGCGCCTGCATCCATTCTTTGAAACCGTAGAATTCAGGATTTGTGATGTACAAATGCGCGCTGAAGAAACCATTGCTCTGGCGGCAGTGATGCAAGCCGTTGTGGTCAAATTGTACAAATTGATGAGCAGTAACCTGAGTTTCCGCATGTACGGCAAACCGCTCATCAATGAAAACAAATGGCGAGCGGCCCGTTATGGCATCGACGGCAAGTTGATTGATTTCGGAAAACAGGAAGAAGTTCCTACTAAAGCTTTGATCCTGGAGCTGCTCGATTTTGTTGATGATGTAGTAGATCAATTGGGCAGCCGTGAAGAAGTCGAGTACATCATCAAAATGATGGAAAATGGCACTGGTGCTGACCGCCAACTCAAAGTGTACAACGAAACGAAGGACTTTAAGGCCGTTGTAGACTTTATCATTGGTGAAACCGCACATGGACTTTGGTAAATCGGCCCACGTTGACTATTTTTGACCCTTTTTATTCAAAGCTTTAAATTTTTTTGCTGTGATGAAAACGGAGGAAACGATTAAGATTGCGATACTGGACATGTACGACAACTGGGCCAACGAAGGTATGCGTTGTATTCGGCAGATAGCAACCCGCTTTCTGGAGCAGGATGGCATTGAGGGCAGTTTTGAGGTATTCAATGTGCGGGCAAACAATGAAATTCCTGATCTGGAAGCATTTGATATTTTTATTTCCAGCGGTGGCCCCGGTAGCCCATTAGCGGCCAATACCCAATGGGAAAAGGATTATTTCGCCTTTGTAGACGCCCTTTTTGCCTACAATCGCCGAAATGCCCGCAAGAAGTTTATGTTCCTCATCTGCCATTCTTTTCAGATGGTTTGCCGCCATTTGGGACTGGCCGAAGTGACCAGAAGACAGTCTACTTCCTTTGGGGTAATGCCCATCCACCGCATGGGTGACGGTTACGCCGAGTTTTTATTCCGCGGCCTGCCAGAGCCTTTCTACGCCGTTGATTCACGGGATTATCAGGTGACTCAGGTCAATGAAACCAGGATGTGTGAATTCGGGGCCCAAGCCCTATGCCTGGAAAAAGAGCGCCCCCACATTCCGCTGGAACGTGCCGTTATGGCGATTCGGTTCTCACCCGAAGTTTTTGGTACCCAGTTTCACCCTGAAGCTGACTCAAGGGGGATGCTGCGCTACTACCTGATGGACGATAAGCGCAAGTGGGTCATCGAAACCCACGGCGAAGCCAAATACTTTGAAATGATTGATCGACTCGATGATCCCGATAAAATCATGTTGACCGAAGCGGTGATCATTCCTTCATTTTTACACCACGCTGCCGAACAGCTCCAGGGAGTGATGGTAGC
>JAAFHQ010000139.1 GCA_013298445.1 Chitinophagales bacterium
ATTTGTTAACGGCTCAGAATCTTAGTAGTGGGGCAAAAATGAGTGCTCATTTTTCTTGAGCCAAAGGATTAGATAAGACACTTAAAATGAAGCGTTGTCTCATCTAATCCTTTGGCAAAATGAGCACTTATTTTTTATCGCCCCTTAGGATTGCAGGAAAAAAATCAAGTATTCTGCACCCGCTACACCTACTGATGCCACCATACCAATCATAAAAATGATGTAACAAATCCGCAGTTGACGGTATTTGCGGCCCAGGGATTTACCCAGAAAAAACAGGTCGCGCATGATCGAGTCTTCCAGGTTTTCTTCTTTGGAGGTTACTTCCTGAATGCCCAACTTGTAATCGGCGTAAGTCATGCTGTAAAAGTTGCCAAAAAAGAAAAGATTGGAGCGGCCAGCCTTGATGCTGTCCATATCAGTAAGGCCGGTCATTTTCATGGGTACCGTAGCCAGGGTGGCAAATACCATGGAGGACAAACAAGTGCCCAAAATCATGATGAATGGAATGATGTACTCCGGGTGTTGACGCAGTTGGCTGACCAAAACGGGCATGGCAATGGTAATGATCAAGGCATTGACCGAAAGCATGATGTTCGCTTTGTTGTCGGCCAGGTTGCTCAGATCCATATGGTTGCGCAGGGCTGTTTTGAACATCATTTGTGAGCTGCGGCTTTCTACAATTGAAACCCTGCTCGCTTCAGTATTTTTTGAGCTCCCCCCCGATTTACGCCCTTCTTTTAACCATTTTTTGAGCTTTTTGCGGTTCAGTTCTTTCATCGCCACAAACATCATTTTAGCGGCGGGAGTATAATATTCGTGGTTTTTGACAAAATCGAGATTCAGTTGGTACCAATCTTTGTCTTCATCCCAACGGCCCAATACATCGCGCCATTCCAGGCGCAAGTTGTCCAACTGCTCACTGTAATTGTCGCTACCCAGATGGCCATAATCAGCATCCCGTACAATTTCCTGCAACAAACCCTGGGGGCGTGCACCCGGATTGGTTACGGCGATGCAAGCTTCAACCGTCTTGATTTTTTCCTCAGGATAGGCCTGGCTCCGCAAAAACTCAGCGCCGATGCGGGCGCTGGCGGGTTCGTGGTTGTGGTATACCTCAGTAATGCCCACATCATGCAACAAACAGGCCAGTTCAACCAGCTCCAGTTCCTCTGGATTGGTTCCGCTCAGTGAGGCAATCTGCACCGCAGAATTGCGTACGGAAAGGGTATGCTGAAGGTTGTGGTAACAAATCTTCGGGTCCAATTTGTTGGACAGCAATTCGGTGACAAATTGTTCTGTAGCTATTATGATTGCACTTTTGGCCATGGATGTTGCAGACTTTTCCCGCCAAGATAAAGATTTAATGCTGAATGCTGAATGGTGAATGCTGAGAATGTGCAAGGAGAGTTGAAAGGATGACAAAATTGGGTCAACGGAGCTTTTTTTTAGACAATCGGTCGTTTTTTTGAAACCTTTCAAACCATTCTTCCGTATAAGCACCTCAACAATGTCCCCTGTTTTTTACACCTGGAGAATTGTACATACTATGGAAAACACCAGCCTCAAAAGCGATTACGCCTTGTCGGCCCCGATGGTCAGCAATGGTACCCAAAATTGGTTTGCTTTTTTATTCCGCTTCAATCCGCAGGATACGGTGCGCAAACTATTCCCCATGATTTTGCTCATCAGTGCTTATTCTGCGCTGATTGCTTATCTGGAAATAGAAATTTGGCAACTCAGCGAAAACAGCCACGTGCGCAACATTTCCGTGATGCACTCGCTGCTGGGGTTTGTGATCTCTTTTCTGTTGGTTTTTCGCACCAATACCGCCTATGAACGGTGGTGGGATGGCCGCCGCTTGTGGAGCCAACAAGTGCAACACAGCCGAAACCTGGCCATCAAGCTGACCGCCATGCTTCCGCTTGATGCGCCTGAACGCAAGTACTTCCGCATTTTGATCCCGGCCTATGCGGTGGTTTTGTTGCGGCACCTGAACAAAAAAGCGCCCGAACAAATGGATGATTTGGACAACCTTCCCCAGGACATTAAAACCCAATTGGATTTCAAAAAACACGTCCCCAATCAATACATTGGCTTGATGCACCAGTATTTGCAGGTGATGTTTCGCGAAGGGCGCCTCCAATGGGGACAAGTCCTTTTTGTCAATACCGAGCTGCAAGCTTTTACGGAAATTTGTGCCAGCTGTGAGCGCATCCGCTATACGCCCATTCCACGTTCCTACAGCAGCTTCCTCAAAAAATTCATCTTTATTTACATCATGACCCTGCCTTTTGGATACGTGTTCAACCTGGGCTACCTCATTGTTCCCATCGTAGCTTTTGTATTCTACGTACTGGCCAGCCTGGAACTGATCGCCGAAGAAATTGAAGACCCCTTTGGTGGCGACGACAATGATTTGCCGCTTTCCCGCATTGTGCAGGGGATCAAAAGCCAGGTGGAGGAAGTGATGTAAAAAGTAGTGCGCCGCAGCAACTTTTTGCTTCCTATAGTCATCTTTGCTTTCAAACGTAAAGTTATGAAAGCTGTTTTTTCCTTTTTTGTGATGCTGGTTTGTGCTTTTTCTCCTTTTTTACCGGAGGCTGAAAAAGGTTTTACATTAAATGGAAACTTAAGTGGTTTTGAGGACGGCACCAAGCTTTATCTGGAGGATATAACTTCAGGCATGGGTCAAATGATGGACTCAACCCAGGTTCAAAACGACCAATTCCAGTTCAAAGGGCGCCTGCCTGAAGGTGTACGCAAGGTATGGGTCCGCACCAAAGATTTTAGCGATTACAAATCCTTTTGGTTAGAAAATTCGGTCATTCAATTCCACGCACAAAAAGGGAAATTTCGCCAGGCAGAGATCAAGGGTTCTGCTACTCATTCAAGCGAATCCCAACTGTACGCCAGCCTTTCCCCTTACGACAAAAAAATCGACAGCTTGGAAACCTTGCGGCAAAAAGATACTTCCAAAGTGCAGCGCAATTTGCTCAAAAAGCAAATCAATCAATTGGAAGAGCAGAAAAAACAACAAGTGGTCACATTTATCCAAAACAATCCCAATTCCATTCTCAGCATTTACCAAATGAATACTTGGGCAACTACCTGGGGACGAGAGTTGAGCGCAAAACTGTATGCCCCACTTTCTCCTGTGCTCAAAAAGACCCCTTATGGTCAAAATGTAGGGGCGTACATCAGTTTAAACCAGGACATCAAAATTGGTGGACCTTTTGCCGATTTTGCCCAGGAAAACCTGCAAGGTAAAACAGTCAAACTTTCGGACTACAAGGGCAAAGTGGTATTGCTCGATTTTTGGGCAGCCTGGTGCGGCCCATGCCGGGAAGATAATCCTAAACTGGTGGCGACTTACCAGGAATTTCACGAAAAGGGTCTTGAAATTCTTGGTGTATCACTTGACACCCGCAAAGAACATTTACAGGAAGCAGTTATCAAGGATAAACTCCCTTGGGTAAATGTGAGCGATTACAATGGTGACAAAAACCGTGCTGCACTCATTTATGGTGTTTCGGGCATTCCGGACAATTTTTTGATCGATAAAAATGGTAAAATTGTTGCCCGAGGACTCAGAGGCGAAAAGCTCAAGGAGAAGCTGAAAGAACTCCTGCCCTAAAATTGGCGAATTGTAGCCTTATCCGATCATTCGTTCGTTTTTGCTCACACCTGCCATAAAATCACTTTTGCAAAAGGCAAAAAGAAAAAGAATGTTACTTTAGTGCTGCAAAAGATAAGGGCTTGTTTAAGTCTCTTTTGATCGTCTATTTCGACAAAACACTAAGGTCACATCATCATGAACCGCAGACAAATCGTCAAGGGCATGGCCGCCACCGTAGGGGGCATGCTGGTACTACCTGCCTGGGCTAGTGCCTGGAATTCGGAATCCTTGCAGGGGTTTCAAAGTAATTTTGTAAGCCTGGAAGAAGCACTTCTGGCTGAAATTGTAGAAGCCATCATTCCAGAAACCGACACACCAGGTGCCAAAAAGCTGGAAGTCCACCGCTTCATCGATAAAATGCTGGCGGATTGTTTTGACCAAAAAAGCCGCGACCTTTTTAGCAAAGGTTTAAAAAGCGTGGAAACCATGGCCAGCCAATCCTATGGTAAATCCTATCTGGCCTGCACACCCAAGCAAAAATTGGAAGTCATTACCACCCTATCCAAAGCATCCGATGCCGACGACCAGGGCTTCGCCCGTTTGGCTAAAAACCTGACCATTCGGGGCTACCTCAGCTCGGAGTACGTGATGACCAAACTGACGGGCTACGAAATGGCGCCAGGTCGGTATTATGGCTGTGTGCCGGTGAAAGCATATACGATGCCATCGTCATCGGTTCGGGCATTAGTGGTGGCTGGGCGGCCAAAGAATTAACCGGAAAGGGGCTAAAAACCCTGGTGCTAGAACGTGGCCGCGAAGTCAAACACGTAGTGGATTATCCCACGGCCCAATTGCATCCCTGGGAGCTCCCCCATCGCGGCCAACTCAAAGCCGGAGTAGCCGAGGCCAACCCCGTTGTGAGCAAATGTTACGCCTTTGGTGAAGCCACCGAGCAGTTTTTTGTCAAAGATGCTGAGCACCCCTACATCCAGGAAAAACCTTTTGACTGGATTCGGGGCTACCAAATGGGTGGTAAGTCGCTGCTTTGGGCCAGACAAACCCAACGCTGGTCGGAGTTCGATTTTGAAGGCCCCGCCCGCGACGGTTTCGCCGTGGATTGGCCGATTCGCTATGCCGACATTGCGCCCTGGTACAGCTATGTGGAAAAATTTGCAGGCATCAGTGGCAACCGCGATGGGCTGCCCCAATTGCCCGATGGCGAGTTTTTGCCTCCTCACGAAATGAACTGTGTGGAGCAACACTTCAGCCAATCGATGGCCAAGGAATACGGCGGTGCGCGGCCTATGATCATTGGTCGTTGTGCCCACATCACCCAACCTCAACCCATCCACTTGGAGCAAGGCCGGAGCAAGTGCGCCCATCGCACCTTGTGTGAGCGGGGTTGCCCGCTGGGTGGCTATTTCAGCAGCAATGCTTCCACTTTGCCCTGGGCCGCCAAAACGGGCAAAATGACCTTCCGCCCGGATTCGGTGGTGCATTCCATCATTTACGATGAGAAAAAACAAAAGGCTACCGGTGTGCGCATCATCGACAGCAACACCAAGCAGATGGAGGAATACTACGCCAAAATCATCTTTGTGAATGCGGCGGCCTTGAACACCAACTTGATCCTGCTCAATTCTACCTCCAATCGTTTCCCCAATGGACTGGGCAACGACAGTGGCTTGCTGGGCAAATACGTTGCTTTTCACAATTATCGCGCCGGCATCAACGCGACCTACGAAGGTTACCTGGATAAAACAACGGATGGCCGTCGCCCCAACTCGGGTTATATTCCCCGTTTCCGCAACCTGCAAAAACAGGAAACCGACTTTTTGCGGGGTTACGCCTCTGGTTTTGGTGCTGATCGGGGTCAAAAAGACGACCGCAATGGCTGGGGCGAAGAACTCAAAACGGGCATTCTGAAACCGAAAATGAACGACTTCTGGTCGGTCGGCTCCCACATGATGGGCGAAACCATCCCGAAGGAAAGCAACTACGTAGCGCTGGACAAGGATCAACGCGACCCCTGGGGCATTCCTCAATTGCGCATTTCGGTGGACTACGACGACAACGACGTCAAAATGACCAAAGACTTCTTTGAGCAGCTTACAGAAATGTACACCAAAGCCGGGTTCAAAAACATCCGTACCTACGATTCAAACCGCACTCCTGGTCTGGACATCCACGAAATGGGTGGCGTACGGATGGGCAAAGACCCCAAAACTTCCTTGCTCAATGCCTGGAATCAACTGCACCACTGCAAAAACGTGTTCGTGACCGATGGTGCCAGTATGACCTCTACCTCCACCCAAAACCCTTCGCTGACTTACATGGCCCTGACGGCCAGAGCCGCGGATTATGCGGTGAAGGAAATGAAGAAGAAGAATTTGTAATGGTTGAGAAGGGATTGAGAAGTTGAGGAGTTGAGGAGTTGAGGCTACCGCGAGCGACTTAGACAAGGTCCTTGTCAAAATCGCTCGCGGTAGCCTCAACTCCTCAACTTCTCAACTCCTCAACTTTTTCCTCAGCTCCAAACTATAATCATGCACAGACGAGAAGCATTAGCCAAAGTAAGCCTCTTGCTCGGAGGCGCACTCTCCGGCCCCACGCTAATGGCCCTGGGGCGCTTGGGTAACCCTGCCACTGCGGCTACGCTGCGCGACAAACTCAATTTGTCGGCCCAACAAAAACAAATCATTGCTGAAGTAGCCGAAATGATCATTCCCCGCACGGATACCGTGGGGGCCAAGGATGTAGGTGTACCCGCTTTCATCGAAATGATGATCAATGATTGTTACTACTCCCCCGAGCACCGCAGTTTTATGGCCGGGGTAACGGAGTTGGAAGGTTTGAAATTCCTGCAAATGAGTGCTGCCCAAAAAACGGATACCCTCAAGCAGATCGAGCAAAAGACCAAGGAACAAATGAAGGCCTATAATGCCCAGACCATCAAGTTTGGCGACAACCAGGATCTGGAAGCCATGAACGCGGTCAAATTGGGCCTACCTTTCTGGCGCTTGATAAAGGAACTGACCCTGTTGGGCTATTACACCTCCGAAGGTGGCATGAAGGCCTCCTTCGAATACGTGCCTTCACCTGGTAAACTGGAACTCACCAAACTCAAACCGGGTCAAAAAACCATTGTATACTAGCAAGGCTACAACTCAAATCGCAATGAACCAAAGCAACATAAACACCCAAAAAGCCAATAAATACGACGCCATCGTCATTGGCTCCGGGATGACCGGGGGAATCGCCGCCAAGGAGCTTACCCAAAAGGGTCTCAAAGTACTCATGCTGGAGCGTGGCCGCGAAATCAAACACCCCGAAGACTACGAAACCGCCAACAAAGCCCCCTGGGAATTTGAACACCGCGGCAAGGTGCCCATCAATTCCGCCGAAGAATACTGGTCGAACAACCGCTTCGGTACCCTTGCCAACGAAGAAGCGGGCGCTTTTTTCACCAACGACAAACAAAATCCCTTCATCGAAAAACGGCCTTTCGACTGGATTCGGGCTTACCATACCGGCGGCAAATCCATGCATTGGGGCCGCCAAACTTACCGTTGGGGGCAGCACGATTTTGAAGCCAACGCCAAAGAAGGAGTCGGCATCGATTGGCCGATCCGTTACCAAGACATCGCCCCCTGGTACAGCTACATCGAAAAATTTGTAGGCGTCAGTGGCCAAAAGGAAGGTTGGGACATCATTCCCGACAGCGACTTCCTGCCGCCTATGGCCATGCTCCCGCCAGAAATCCACTTCAAGGACGCGGTGAAGAAAAAACTAAATCGCAAGGTGACCATTGGGCGGATTGCCAACCTCTCGCAGGCGCAACCCATCCATACTGCCCTAGGCCGCGCTTCTTGCCAATACCGCAACAAATGCGCCCGGGGCTGCCCACATGGCGGTTACTACAGCTCAATGGCGGGTGCCATTCCCGCTGCTGCGCAAACCAAACGCCTGACCATTCGGCACAATGCCATCGCTGAGTCTTTGATTTACGACGAAAAGAAACAAAAGGCTACGGGCGTAAGGGTGATCGATCAGGTGGACAAAACGGTAACCGACTATTTTGCCAAAATCATTTTTGTCACGGCTGGTGCAATGAACTCAGCGGCCTTGATGCTCAATTCCAAATCCAGTCGCTTTCCCAATGGCTTCGGCAACGACAGTGAACAACTGGGTCGCAACGTGATGGATCACCACCTGGGCTCGGGCGCTACTGCTACGGTGGAAGGTTTTGAAGACGATTATTACTTTGGTTCCCGCCCAACGGGTTTGTACATCCCCCGCTTCCGCAACTGGGAGGGTGACAAACGTAAGGACTACCTGCGGGGCTTCGGCTACCAAGGCGGGGCCAGTCGCAGCAGTTGGAACCGGGGAGTAGGTATGGACGGCTTTGGGGCCGAGTTCAAAAAAAGCCTGACCGAACCCGGCGGCTGGACGCTCGGTTTTGGCGGTTTTGGCGAAATCCTGCCCGACCCCAACAACCGCATCTACCTCGATCCTCAGAAAAAAGACCAGTGGGGCATCCCGATGATCGTGTTCGACGCTGCCTTCAGCGAAAATGACTTGGCCATGCGCCGCGACATCATGGTGGCGGGTGCCGAAATGTTGGAAGCTGCAGGCTTCAAAAACATCACAACCTACAACAGGGAAACGCACATGGGCCTTGGTATCCATGAAATGGGTACGGCGCGCATGGGCCACGATCCCAAAACCTCGGTGCTGAACAAGTACAACCAGGTCCATGCCTGCAAAAACGTGTTTGTGACCGATGGGGCTTGTATGGTGTCGGCTTCTTGTGTGAATCCTTCATTGACGTACATGGCGCTGACGGCGAGAGCGGCGGATTATGCGGTGGGGGAGTTGAAGAAAAGGAATTTGTAAATTGTGAGCTGGCCTTCTTTGGGTGACGAGCTTGGGGAAGGCCAGTATATATAGACTCAGCTCTGGCATATAAACTAGCCCTGAAAGGGCGACATCACTCCAAGAATGGGCGCGGCCCATTCTAAGTGGCGAATCTCATAGGTTAGAGTAAGAAGCCCTGAAGGGGCGACATCATTCGCTGGGATGATGTCGCCCCTTCAGGGCTATTAGTGGGAATAGAAGGATGGTGCGTCGTAGTCGAAAGGGCGCTGCCCTTCCTTGATGAGATGGCGCCCCTTCAGGGCTAGTCCGCTAAGCGAGGTCAATCTAAAAAATGAGCTGGGTCAATAAAGTAGTAGTACTTATTCTGATTTTTCTAGCTTTTTCCTGTTATCAGGTTTTTCCTACCTATAGTTCAACACGCCCAGATACCCTATCAAACCAACAAAGATTCAAAGATTTATTAAACGTAAAATTGACTCCTGATGTCAAAAACATCTATTGCTTTGCGGACTACTTGGGAATAGACTTTAGTGTTCAATTGGCTTTTACCTGCAACGCATCAACTGCAAAACGTATAATTGAACAGCAGAATTTAGAGGTTGATACAATTACTAATCATGATGCTTTTGGCCTTGACAATGAGTTTTCCTGGTGGAATAGGCAAAAAATTCAACTATTACCACTTCATAGTTGGAAAAAAGAAGGGGAATATTGCAAGTATTTTTGGTATGATGAGAAGCGAGGAAAAGCTTATTATTTGGAATTTACAGTGTAGGGTTTACTCACCCCAACTATGACCGCTACTACTCTTTCTTTTTGTCTCTTATCAACAACACACAAACATCCACGCCCAACACCTCCGCAATTTGGTACAGAACTTCCAAAGGTGGTTGCATATCATTTGTGCACCAACGCGATACTGTAGAGCGATCACGTCCGACCTGCTCAGCTAACCACAACGCGGTTTTGTCCTGTTCAGCCAACACGGCTTTGATTCTATTAAATTTTTTCATGTTTTGCTATGCTCTCGCTGGAAGTGAAGGTAAGGTATCGCTGAGTAAGAAAAATGAAATCATTTGATCGAAAAATGAAAATAAAGTTTCGTTTTACGCACAAACGATTTATATTGCATGGCTCTTTGGATTGAATTATATTTGTCAATGGTTAGCCTTAAAGAAAAGCGCTCTTTAAAGGCTAAAAAGAAGCCTTTAAAATGCCTATTATCGGAAAAATCAAAGGAATCATTTTGCGCATGTTTTTTGGAGATCATGCACCACCGCATTTTCATGCAACCAATAACGAAGATGAGGGGTTATTCAAAATAGATGATCTTGAAATGTTTAAAGGTGATCTAAGTACAAAAGATCAAAAGAAGGTAAAAAAATGGGCAGAACCACGTAAGTCTAAACTAAAAGATATGTGGGATACCCAAAACATTGAAAACCTGGATTAATCAACAGCGTATGGAAAGCTACCCACGCATCAAATACATCGAACCATTTCCCAACTACCGCCTTTTTGTCATTTTTGACAATGGCGACATCAAAGTGTATGATCTGAGTGAGCGATTGCTTTCTCCAGCCTTTCAGCCTTTACAAGATGTCACTTTATTCAATACCGTACACGTTGCCAATGGCGGCTACGGTGTCATCTGGAACGACGACATCGACTTGAGTGAATACGAATTGTGGATGAAAGGGGTTGCGGTTTCCAAGGTGAGTGAGCTAGTAGGGCAAGTGCCTCACTAATCTTAAACTACCCCCCCTACCTCCGCGCCCGCAAATCCGCCAAAAACTTTTCCAATTCCCCCTCATCAAAAAACAACACCTCTCTAGCCTTGCTGCCTTCACTTGGCCCCACGATGCCCATTG
>JAAFHQ010000134.1 GCA_013298445.1 Chitinophagales bacterium
ATAACTATTATTGTTTAGCAATGTGAATGTACAACAAGGCCGGGTCTTTGCCCTTACTATTTCTTTTTCACATCCCCCAAAAGTGCCTTCGCGTTTTTATTCCCCGGGGTTAGCTTCAAGGCCATTTGTCAATTTTCTTCAGCAGCTTTGGTAGTCAGCTACCAGCTTTTCGCTCTTTTTGATCTACAATAAGAAGGGTTAGCTGATAGCTGACGACTCATAGCTGGCCGCTCACTTCAACTCCGCCGACCCAAACAACACCGAGAACTGCTCACACCATACCAACACGTACTTCTGACTATCCTTCGCCGTACTCGGTACCGCCAGGCGCACATTGCCATTGGTGACAGTTTTGGTTATTTCAGTATAATCGTCGTCTTTGAGAGAGGTAGCCAGGTAAAGGCGTACATCCGGACCATTGTCAAATTTGAAGTTTTCGAGCAACAAAAACTTCTTGCCGTCTTTGTCCTTGATCAGTTTGGCAGTGCCGGAGGTAGCGTGGGCACCGTTGATGAACGTACCTGAAGATAAAACGATATCCGTACCATCTGGAGTTACGTCATCATCGCTGCTGGCTTTTTCGCAGGAAAAACTCAGGCTTAGGGCAAGCGCCAGGAATAGAAACTTGTACATAGGATTATGTGTTAGTAGTTACAAATATTGGATTGTCCTTTCTATAACGTCTGGCAATCCAGCATATTTTGGTCATTTATACCCAAACTGTTTCAACAAATAATCATCATTCCGCCAGTTGTCTTTCACTTTGACGAAGAGCTCCAGGAAGACCTTTTTTTCCAAAAAGATTTCCATGTCCTGACGGGCATCTGTGCCCAATTTTTTAATGGACACGCCATTTTTGCCTATCAAAATGGATTTTTGGGTGTCGCGTTCTACAAAGATGGTCGCAGAAATACGGGCTATTGCTTTGCCCCCAACAGTTTGGTCTTCTTTAAATTCCTCGATGATCACCTGCGTAGCGTAAGGAATCTCCTGGTGGTACAACAGCATGATTTTTTCGCGGATGATTTCACTCATAAAGAAACGCTCCGGGCGGTCGGTGAGTTGGTCTTTGGGGTAATATTCCGGCCCTTCTGGCAAGTTTTCTTTAAGGGTGTTCAGCAGCAAATCGGTATTGGTTTTTTTTAAGGCTGAAATAGAGATCAGCGTAGCCTGGGGCAATTGTTCGATCCAAAACTGCTGGAGCTGCGCCAATTTTTCCTCATCCACCAAGTCAATTTTGTTCAAGACCACAAACATGGGAATTTCCTGTTGTTTGCGCAATTGTGCAAGCAGATGATCCTCGGCTGGGTAGGTTTCCAACACATCTGTGACCAGAAGCATGAGGTCGGCATCCTCAAAAGTCGACTGCACAAAGGAATTCATGGCCTGGTGCATCTTGTAGGCCGGTTTGTCGACAACTCCGGGAGTGTCGGAAAGCACCATTTGGAAATCCTCGCCGCTCAAAATCCCGATGATGCGGTGGCGGGTCGTTTGAGGTTTGTTGGTGATGATGGACATACGTTCGCCCACCAATGCGTTCATCAAGGTGGATTTGCCCACATTGGGATGGCCGATGATATTGATAAAACCAGAACGGTGCATATACTTGCTTCTAATTCGAATAATGGTAGTCTGCGTTTACTAAACTTTTGAAGTTTAGTAAACGTAGACTACTCTAAAAGATCCCACCCTTGTGGCAGCTGCTTGATCCGTCCGTTGACCAATTTATCCAGGATGTAATAAATGTCGCCGGGCTTGTAAGGCCGCCAGTTGATGTTGTTGAATTCGGGGCCAAAGTTAAGGTAATATTGGAGTTTGTTGTCCTTCATTTCTTCATAAACGTGCTGGAGGGAGTTGATGACGACAATCCAACCGTCTTCATCCTTGATGTCTTCGTACCATTCTTCGTAGTAATCGTTGTCGCCACTGTGGTAGTTGAGTACGTTTTCGCAGATCAAAATGTAGCGGTAAATGCCTTTTTCGATCATGTAATCCACCAATTCCCGTTTGAGGTAGATGCTGTCGTCGTAAAGGCAGTCGTTCCATTCGCCGATCATCTCGATAATGGCATAACCCTCATCGTAGTCCGCATACAAAACTTTGAGGTACAGGGTCAAGGAGCCAATCGTGTCCCATTGAGGATGAATGTAATAGTTGTAAATTTTATTGGTGTAATAAAACTCGCTATACTCGCGTCCGTAAAAGGGCGAATTGACGTCTTCAGCAGCCACGTAGTCATCCCGCCAGCGGAAGTATGGTTCGATGTCTTGCACAGTCGCATTTTTTTTTGAAATGTACGATCAAAACGATTAAAATGGAAAAAAGGTTGAGGGAAGTTGAGGAGGTTGAGGAAGGTTTAGGCTACCGCGGCGATTTTGACAAAGTCCTTGTCTAAGCCGCTGCGGTAGCCTAAACCTTGCTCAACCTTCTCAACTTCCCTCAACCTTTCTTCTTATCTTGGTCTTTCACAATCAAAACCGATGTTAAAAATAGGCATCACCGGTCCCGAATCAGCAGGCAAAACCACCTTGGCCAAAGCACTTGCGGCCCATTACAAAACAGCCTATGTGCCTGAATTTTCGCGGCTTTACCTCGAAAAACACGGCCCAGGGTACGATGAAGCCGATCTGCTCGAAATAGCCAAGGGCCAATACAGTTGGGAACTCGCCTACGGGCGTGATGCCAAACGTTTGTTGATTTGTGATACGGACATGCTGGTGATTAAAATTTGGTCAGAGGTGCGTTTTCAGGAATGCCACCCCTGGATTGAGCGGCAATTGCACTTGCATCCGTATGATTTGTTTTTGTTGTGCAAACCTGATTTGCCCTGGGAACCAGATCCGCTACGCGAAAACCCGGATGATCGGGATGAGTTGTACCAGCGGTATTTGAAGGCACTGGAGGACATGAATGCCAACTTTTTTGAAATAAGTGGTTTGGAATTCGAACAACGGCTGGCTTTGGCGGTTTCTAGTGTAGATCGGTTTTTAGGATTTGCAGGTTAAAAGGAAAGTTTTAGCTTTGCGGCCGGTAGCGGGCTTCTGGTTCGCTTCCTACTTACTTCCCACGGTCTTTCCCACGAATAAATTCGTGGGTTGGGGCAGTAGGTGGCCTCCCACGGATGAATCCGTGGGTTGGCAGATAACCTCGGGCACTGGAAGGCCCTAGTATGGGCGACCCTTGCAGTTGTCCAATACGCACACACATGGCAACCACAAAGGGTTGCCGCTACTCTCATTTGGGGTGCCCAACCGAACGGGCTGAGATCATACCCATTGAACCTGCCAGGTAATTCTGGAGAGGAAAATGAGCACCTTCGACAAACTTGCTTAGCGGCAAGCCCCAGGTGCACGAAGGTATTACACCGTCGAACCCCTCGACTGGTGATTTCCCACGAATAAATTCGTGGGTTAACCCCCCATAACTAAATCTCCCACGAATAAATTCGTGGGTCGATTGGACAAACATTATGGGCCAACGTTTTTTTATGAAACACAATTTTTTGATGTTGTCACTGCTCTGTCTGTTGAGCGGAAGTGCCTGGGCGCAAGTGAGTTTGCGCGGAAAAATTACCGATGCTGCTGGTCAGGGTTTGGCCGGGGCGAATGTTTGGTTGGAAAGCCTCAAAAGGGGCACTACCACTGATCGTTTTGGAGGATTTAGTTTACCCAATCTTTCTGCCGTAACTTATCAACTGGTGATCAGTTACGTAGGTTACCAAGATCTGGTCGAAACCCTGGACTTGAGCAGCACCCAAGAAATGACTTTTGTGCTGAGCGAAAAAACCTATTCCATGGACGCGCTGGTGGTCAAAAGTACCCGCTCTGACCGCAAAACGCCCATGACTTACAGCAATTTGAACGCCGAACAAATTGGCAAAAACAACCAGGGCCAAGATGTGCCTTTTATCTTGCAATGGACGCCCTCAGCGGTGGTCACTTCTGATGCAGGCACGGGCATTGGTTACACGGGCATCCGCATCCGGGGCACCGACGCTACCCGCATCAACGTGACCATCAACGGAATCCCGCTCAATGACGCTGAGTCGCAGGGGACCTTTTGGGTCAACATGCCCGATTTTGCCAGTTCCACCAAGGACGTGCAAATCCAGCGTGGGGTAGGTACCTCTACCAATGGAGCCGCCGCCTTTGGAGCCAGCATCAACCTCAATACCGCCAGGGTAAACCAGGATGCTTACGCGGAGGTGAATGGTACTGTGGGTTCCTTCAATACCCTGCGCAGCAATGTGCAGTTTGGTACAGGTTTGCTCAAAAGTGGCTTCAGTGTGGATGGGCGTTTGTCCAAAATCAGTTCTGACGGCTACATCGATCGAGCCAGCTCCGATCTCAGTTCCTATTTTGTATCCGCAGCCTGGACCGGTAAAAAGCAGCTCCTCCGCCTGAATGTCTTTTCAGGTCACGAAATCACCTACCAAGCCTGGAATGGGGTGCCCGCCAACCTGATTAACGACCCGGCTACCCGCAGCTACAATTCGGCGGGTACCGAAAAGCCCGGCGAGCCATATGACAATGAGGTAGACAATTACCGCCAAACCCATTACCAGCTCATTTTTAACCGGGGCATCGCTCCGGCCTGGAACTTGAACCTGGCCTTACATTACACCCGTGGCCTGGGCTTTTACGAGCAGTACAAGGCCGGGGAATCCTTTGCCGACTACAACCTTCAAGCCCCCAATGACTCAATAGAAAAGACCGATTTGGTGCGGCAACTCTGGCTCGACAACGATTTCTATGGCGGTGTTTACGCAATAAGTTACAACAAGGGCAAAATTGATTTCAGCCTCGGTGGTGGCTATAATATTTACGACGGGCGGCATTATGGCAAACTGCCCTGGTTGCAATATTCTGGCGATTATGTACCAGGGGACAAGTTTTACCAAAGCACCTCTTTGAAAAAAGACTTCAACGTATACGCTAAGCTGAATTACCAGTTGGCACGCAGCTTGTATGCCTACGCTGACCTGCAAGTACGTTCGATCAATTATACGCTGGAAGGCAATGACCGCCAAAAACGCGACATCAGCCTGAAGGATCAAATGGCCTTTTTTAATCCCAAATTTGGTTTGAGCTACCTGCCCAACAGCCGTAGCACCTGGTATGGCTCCTTTGCCGTGGCCAATCGCGAGCCCAATCGGGACGATTACCTGAGTGCCTTGCCGAATGCACCTCGGCCCGAACGTTTGTACGACACCGAGTTGGGCTACAAATACGCAGGCAAAAAAGGCGCTCTGGAACTGGCCTTCTTCCACATGTACTACCGCGATCAACTGGCAGTAACCGGGCAGATCAACGATGTGGGAGCACCCATCAAAATCAACATCCCCAAAAGTTACCGCCTGGGGCTTGAATTGAGTGGTGGTTACCAATTGAATCCAATGCTGCGCATCCAGGGCAATGCTGCCCTCAGCCGCAAC
This sequence comes from Chitinophagales bacterium, assembly GCA_013298445.1. Classification (GTDB taxonomy): domain Bacteria; phylum Bacteroidota; class Bacteroidia; order Chitinophagales; family Saprospiraceae; genus Haliscomenobacter. Next base: position 5,435 of record JAAFHQ010000134.1, read on the forward strand.
AGGATTGTCAGCTTCACGGAATACCTCGATGATTATGATGCCGACTTCAACTGGTTGGGACAGCAGCAGTTCGTACGAGAACAGGCGGATCTGGCGCTTTCACCCAATGTTATCGCGGGAGCAGAATTGGCTTTTTCACCTTTTCAGAAAGGGAATTGGGCTGAGAAACAAAGTTTGACCCTGTCTTTGCTCACACGCTATGTGGGTCAGCAGTTCATCGATAACTCCGGCGATGTAAGCAATACCCTGAAAGCTTATTCATTCAGCGACTTGCGGGTGGTGTATCAGAACAAGGGGCAGTTGTTGAAGCAACTGGAACTGAGTTTGTGGGTGAATAATTTGTTCAATGGGATGTATTCATCCAATGCCTGGTCGTATCGGTACATTTTTGCTGGGCAAGGGGCCGTGGATCAGGGGCTTTATCCGATGGCGGGGAGGAATTTGATGGTGGGGGGGAAGGTGAGGTTTTAGGGCCTTTCCAAATACAGGTCTGTCAGCAAAGAGTCCATATCTGCTGGCAGACCTGTGCCTTCCAATTGAAAAAATAAGGGCAGATAATCGTCTTAAAGCTAAAATTTAAAAATATATTGCAGAAATAAGTTTAACGCCCAATTGGGTTTTATCATCCTTCCATCCCACATTACTAGAACATCCGTAAAATAGAATTAAGTCATAAATATGCTTGGTGAGGTAGCAGCGCTGCCAAACCAATGCCCTGATAGTCGATAAATATGCAAGCGTCTTTGTACTTAAGGTTTAGTTTAGGTTTGGTTGTTTTGTTGCTTCTGTTCCGATGTAACTCTGAGCGGCCAACGAGTGTACCGGATGTTTTCCGGAGTCATTTTTTCTCAGATCGTTTTAAGGTCATTGAACAAAAGATGTATGCCTTGCAATTTCCGCAGGCATTGCATAAATTGGAACAGTTGATTAATCAATCTGAATTACCAGCTTCCGAGCAAAAATACGCCTACCTACAAGCCGCCTTTTTAAACCTTTCCCTGGAAAAAACCAAAAGGGGCTTTGCCTGGATTCGGCGATTCCATAAAACCTTCCCAGATAGCAGTAGATGGAGCACTGCGGTTAAAGCCCACTACCATTTGGTAAAAGGGATGGCTGAATACCAGGAATTGAAGTTATTTGAGGCAAAAGAGGAGTTTTTAAAGGCGATCCCCTTGTTGCAAAAAGTGTACACGAACAATCATTATTATGTGGCGGTGGGGTTGACACAAATGGGGCTGGTGTTGTTTGATATTGATTATACGCAGGTAACCACTAATGATTTTCTTCGAAGGGCGGAGGAAATCTATCATTATTACCCCGAGCTTGACCACTTAGGGTGGGAATGCTTTTTGGGAAAAGCTCAACAAAACTTAAATGACCGGGCTTTACAAAAGGCTCACGCTATGCTGCTGAGAGCACTATACTTATATCAATCATCCAATCTAAACTTACCTATTTTTCATGGTCGTTGCATGATTATGCTAGGAAACGTATTAAAAAAAACAGAGGATACCGCGCCCAATCATGGTAGAGGGTACATGACTGCGGACAGTTGTTTTGGAAAAGCCATGTGGTTGTTAGTTCCTTCTGGTAGTATTAGGTTGCAAGAGTTATATCGAGATTGGATATTATTAGACTCCAGACTCAAAGGCAGTCAAATACGCATTGATTTTCATCGGAATAAACTGCTTAGGTGGGTAAAAAAACAGGGAACTGATGTATTTGCTTTCGTGGACAGACTTGATGGGTACTGCGCCTACTCAAAAGTAAGAGTCGACCCTGCTACTTATCAATCTCCAGCAAATAGTAAAAATATACATGCTGTAATCCTTGCACTGAATGTTTTTTTACAAGTCAATGCCCGGAATCCTTATCACAACCGCCATTTGGATGAAGTATATTTCTTGCTCCTTCATTCCTACGCAGCATTAGGTGAGTACCAAGAGGCTTTGAAAATTTGCCGTCGTTCTATTGAGTTATTTCATGATACTACAAAAATACAACCATATCATACTGTATTGGAATGCCATATTGATAAGACACAAGTCGCTGCATGGGTAATGAGTGGAAAACTAGGCAATTTATATTTACATTGGGCAAAAAAATCTCCATCAAAGTTTAAATTCGTGCTCATTAAAAGAGCAATAGATATATTTGAGCTATTTGATCAGCATTTTTTTTCAAGTATTTTGACCAGCGAAGAAGATGCACTAAGTACATTTCAATATGAAGTAGCTAATATTATTTACCCTTCTGCATTAGAGTCTTGTTATCTGTACTATCAATTTTCGAAGCAGCAGAAATATTTAGACTTGGCTTTTCGCTTTTGTGAGCGACGAAAAGCTTATCAACTTTACCGTGATATGTTAAAAGCTAATGTAGAAAAAAAGGGCTCATCGACTGACTCCATACGATACCTACAAAGTGAATGGAATAAGCTATATTTCACGATTTGCGATCCAAAAAAGATAAGTGCAAATGTGTTGAAAAAAATTGCAACGGTTGATTATCAATTGCAAAAATCGTTACTACAACTAAATAGAGACTCTGCTCTTTATCAAAAAAACGTTGTACAGCCCATTACAAACATTGCTTCTATCCAGCAAAAACTAAAGCCAAATCAACAACTTGTTAATTATGTGCTAGACGATCAGCAAAGACTTTACATTTTTGCTGTACATAGGAAGTCTACCAAACTCATTAAAGTGGAGGCAAATAACATTGATTCATTGATAGCGCGGTTATTTACATATTTGCATTATACTGGCTTTCCAAATAAAGCGCAGTCATCAGATTACATCAATACCGCAACACAATTATATAACCTCTTACTCAAGCCATTAGAAGGGTTTCTTACTTCTCAGTACACTACCATTATTATACCTGATCAAATATTACATGTCCTGCCTTTTGAATGTCTTCTAAAACATAGACCAGGTACCAGTCAAATTTTAAATTTCAAAAATCTACCTTACTTTTTATACGATGGCCCCATATTATACTCCTCATCTTGGAAGGTTTATGTTGAAAAATCAGAACGGGAGCTGAATAAGCCGTATTCAGATGGGGAACTTTGGATTGCCAAAGATGTTGAGTCATCGGCAGCAATTAAACATGCCTTAAGTAAATTTTTCCAGCATAAATATCACATCTGGGAGGGTGATCAATGTAATCGAAAAAATTTTTTAGCTAAGGTTTCTGAGTTTAAAGGGTTAGTACATTTGTCTGTTCATGCTGAAAGCAGTATGAAAAATCGGATGGACAACAAGCTTAAATTTCCTAGTAAAATACCTGAAGATGGTTGGCTATATGGATTCGATCTAGGCGGCTTATCTTTATCAAAAATTGATTTATTGGTTTTGGCTGCTTGCCAATCCAGTTACGGCCAAACGAATGGAGAAGGAGCTTATTCTTTAGCACGGTTTTTCTCTCAAGCTGGTGTTGGTGGAGTCATCGGTACTTTATGGGAGGTTGACAATGGTACAACCAATCAAGTTTTGAATCGGTTGTACTATTATCTATCAAAAAATCATCCTCCAGAGATGGCTTTATGGCTTGGAAAGATTGATTTTATTCAAAAAGAGCGCTTCAATTTTCCTGGAACCTGGAGTGGAGTAGTTTTGATTCGTTAACTTGACCGTCGTCCTGTGCCAGTTACTTGAATCTTACATCCAAGGTGACTACTGATTCCCAATCATCAATGACCATAAATACATCATCTACAGCTGTCCATACAGCTTTAGATGCCTTATTTGCTCTACTTAACCAACTTAATAAATAAGTTTTACCCTCAGTACTAGCAGGTACAATATGATAAATAAGGCTACCGTCGGGATTCATAATAGGAATAGCAAATAAGTTCTTCCAAACATCTTCATCTGTATCACTATATATAGGTGCAGCCAATCCACTCTGTTGAACAGAGGGATATTGATCTCTGAGCTTCTTGATAATATGCTTGGCCACGTTTTTCACATAGAAAATCAAATGCACAGGTTTGAAAGTTCCATTATCGTAAATGGCAACGTAAGTGTTGTATGCACACGTTTTTCCACCCAAATAGGATGGCTTCTCTTTTTCTGTAGTTGACTCCGTAGAAAGTGTATGAATAAGAGTTGGGAGGACTGGGGTAATACAGGGATGTTCAATAGCCTTATCCGTATTAATGGAATGCACCAAATCAAATTTAATCTTAGTTGGGCTCAACTGGATGTTGGCAGTTTCCATATTAGTGATATCTTGTATCGATAAAGGTGCATTCGCGTCTACCAGATGAATATTGGTGACCAAGTGGAATGATTCAGGTACACCAATAGTAGATTTTGAGAACAGGGTTCCAGTATTTCCGTGCAATTTGCTCCAGAAGCTCCCATCTTTGTTAAAGTCCACTGCTACAGGCTGTATCAATTGACCGCTGAGGGTGAAAAGATAATCACTTGTTCCGTAAGGAATGACTGGGGGAAGAGGTTGTAACTGACGAACATCGATACGAGCGATGCTGGTTGGTGGTGATACTGGTGATACAGTTTCTGATTTTTTTGAACTCATTGTGGACTGTTTAATCTATTTAATAAATGCTTGACCTGCTCGGTTCGAAGCCTGGATTGTTTTGTAAGTATAAGCAGTTGAGATTTACATTCTGATATTCTTCCTACTTGTAAATATCCCAGCGCCAAATACCATTCCACATCATCCCGAATCGTTTCAAAGCGGCTCGACTTCGCCAATTTTTCTAAAATCGGCACTGCCTTTTCGCCCTGATCACTTCCCACCGCTGCAATAACGGCATACAACAAATACGTACTGTCTTTGCTTTCCTGAAAGAGTTTTTGCATGGCCTGTTCGGCCTTCACATAATCGTGGTCTTCTTCGTACAAGCGGATCGCCTCTTGGGGGCTAGTTCCCAAAGTGGCACCGTAGTAGGGAAAATGGTCAAAAGCAGCCTGCGCGATGGCTTGGTTTTCGTTGAGTTGGGGTTTTCGTTCCTTGCTGAGTAGCCAAATGGCCAGTACACTCAGCAGCGAAATT
>JAAFHQ010000135.1 GCA_013298445.1 Chitinophagales bacterium
TTTGCGGTCTTTTTCCTGCCGCTCGCGCAAGGCAATGGCAGCAGGATCTTCGGTAGTTACCGAAGGCTTAGGCTCAGATTTAGTAGGTTTGCTTGGTGGTGGTGGATTTTTTTTGTCTGGCAGCGCTGGCGTTTTTTCCGTTGGATCGGGCTTCACATTGGGTGGAGCAGGAGTTGGAACGGGCGGCCCGGGTGTATTTTCCTCCCCTTGGCCAACGTCTGGTAAACCCAAATTGACCAATACCCCTTCAACCGGTGGGGGTGGTGGAGTGGGCGTTTTGGTATGGGCGATCAACATTAATAGGATCAGCACAATGTGGATGACCGTACTGATGACCAAACCCTGGTTTTTTATTTTGCGCTCAAATGCTGATATTTTCATAGCCATGATGATCGTGCTTTATCTTAGAAACAAATGCTTACTCCAGTGTGTTCAATATCGCATTGATGCCCAGCTGATAAGTAATGTCCATGATTTCAACTACGTTTTCCACTGGTGCTTCTGGCGATGGCGAAACGGTCACGTACACGTCTTCCAAACTGTTTTCGCGAAGCGACTTCAATTGTTCCTGTACCAGCAATAAACTAGCCAAGCGTCCATTTAGCGAATAGCTTCCGTCTCCCTCAATGCCCACATCGATCAATTTATCTTTGGCCTTGTTGGCAGTAGTGGCTGAATTGCCGGGCAGCATCAAATTCAAAGCACTGGGAGCCGTTAAAGTTGAAGTCATCATAAAAAACATCAAGAGGATAAAAATGATGTCGGTCATGGAGTTCATGCCATGTTCACCTTTTCCTTCCCGGTCTCTATTGCGTAAGTTCATGTCCGTGTTGTTTAAGTGTGCGGTTCAGTTGCCAGAATGGCCTTGGTGCCAAGACCGTTGGCGATTTTGATCACATCCGTCACTTTGCGAAATTTCACCCCTTTTTCAGCAATAATGGTTACGGTCACATCCTCATTGGCTGCTTTTTTTTCCTGAATGGTCCGAGCAATCACGTCTTTCAACTCTTCCTCGGTGATAGGATTGTCATTCACTTCATAGCCCAAATCGCCAGCCCTGATTTCAACGGTAATTTTGATGGGTGCTTTGGCCCTTGAAAAGGATTTCGGCAACTCAAAGGGAACGATTCTGATCAACGTAGAGGTGAGCATAAAAAAGATGAGCAACATAAAAATAATGTCGGTCATCGAGGAAAGATTCACCTCTGTTAATGCCTTTTTTCTAGTGCGTATCGCCATAATGATGTGTATAACGGATGAACAAGAACAAAAAATAGTGCCTCAGCAGGCGACTAGGTTGGTTCCTGAAGCATATCGATAAAGTCGAAAGTACTCAGCTCCATATTGTCCACCACCCGGTCAATCATACCATTGAGCAGATTGTAAAAGATAAAGGCCATAATCCCTACAACCAAGCCCAAAGCGGATGTAAACATTTTGACGTAGATACCCCCCGCAATAACCCCAATGGTCAAGTTATTGGATTCGGCCAAAGAGGAGAAGGTCTGGATCATACCCGCAATGGTTCCCAAAAACCCAAACATGGGTGCAACCCCCGCAATGATGCTGAGGATGTTGAGGTTCTTTTCCATTTTGGACAATTCTACCTTGCCCACGTTCTCGATGGCGTGTTCAATATCGCGTACTGGCTTACCAATGCGCATGATCCCTTTTTCTACCATCATTGCAACAGGCGAGCCGCTGGCCTGACAGAGCGCTCTTGCTGCTGCCACATTGCCATTTTTTACATTGGCTCGAATATTGTTCATGAAATTTTCGTCCACTCTCGAAGCCCGCTTAATCATTCGATAGCGCTCAAAGAAAATGTATACGGCAATAAAGGACATCACGATGATCAAAAAACTGATGATTACCCCCGCAGGGCCACCTTCCATCAATAAGTCGAGGGTGCTTCGAGAGGCAACACTTGTATCAGACACAGCTTCTTGTGTAGTTGTATCTAAACCAGCTTGCAGTAGCAGAAAGTTCAGTAGCATGGAAAAAGATGTTTTTAGATTAGTTCGTATTTTCGCTTCAAAACGAAGTACTTTCGCGGATAAGTATTTTAACCGCGCCCAAATTTAACAATTTAAGATTTCCTTAATCCAAAACTTAAAGGAAATTGTTTTTGTTTCTACCAAGGAGCATGATTTTAGCGAATTTATTTTTACTTTTCAAAAAAAACATTACTTTAAGGAGGCTGTGGGGGTCTTGAAAAAGAAGAATAAGTTTAAGGAATTTGTTTTTGTTTTTTGGTAAAAAATACGATCTTGCGCATCCAAAATAAGCAAAACATAAACCTCTGATAAAGATTTTTTAACACTGAAAGTATTACTGCCTCATTCCTAGGCCCTTCAAATCAGATTAAGTTTCCCAACAATGTGAAATCCAGTAATGAACCAAGTACGAAATATTTTTTTTTGAAAACAGATAAGATAGATGACAAACTTTCCAAATTCAAAAGCTGGTCTGATCAGGATTGGCGTGTTTTATGATGGCCATTATTTTCTGCAGGTAAGCAACTACTACAATTATGTACACGAACGCCGTAGCCGGATCAGCATTCGTGGTTTACATGATTTTGTACGCAAACAGGTGGCCATTGAAGAAGACGAAGAATTTCACCGTTGCCAAATCATTGACGCCCATTATTTCCGTGGCCGCTTAAGTGCTAGCGAAGCCAGTCAACGTGGGAATTTATTGTACTTTGAACGCGCCTTCGACGACATCCTGATGAGCGAAGGGGTATCTGTACACTACCTTCCTGTACGTAACTTTCACGGGCGTTGGCAAGAAAAAGGCATCGATGTATGGCTTGCCCTGGAAGCCTTTGAAATGACCTTTTACAAACGCTTCGATGTTGTGGTGATTTTAGCTGCAGATGGTGATTACGCTCCATTGGTGCGCAAATTGCACTCATTGGGCAGCCGGGTGATGTTGTTGCACTGGAACTTTGAGTACACCGATGAAGAAGGCAATCGCTTCAGTACCCGTACTTCCAATGATTTGGTGACCAGTTGCGCTTACCCAATTGCGATGCATGAGATCATTGATGATTTCTCGCCGAAAAGTGAGGCAATTGTAAGCAGTTTGTTCGTTCCAAAAACGGAGGCAAAAGTATCGCACAAACAAGTCACCAATTGGCAACCTAGTGGAGATGGAGCAGCTGCTTCGGAAGATGAATTCCATCAAAGTACCATTCTTTCACTTAAGGAAGGGTATGGCTTCATCAAATATCCGCCAAACAACGTCTTTTTCCACTTTAGCAGCCTGATCGATTATGATTTCAACGACCTTGAGATCGGCGACAGTGTATCTTTCTCCCTTGAACCCAAGGAAGATGGTCGCATGATGGCTAAAGAAGTATTTGTGGTGGAGCAATAATCACAAAGAAATTGTAAGATAAAAAGGCCAATTTTCAGGAGAAAGCTTCCTGGATTTTGGCCTTTTTTTATTGGTTGAGGAAGGTTGAGGGAAGTTGAGAAGGTTTAGGCTTCCGCAGCGCCTTAAACTCAACTTTCTCAACCTTCCTCAACCTCCTCAACTAAATAAAAAAATTCTCCACTTTCCCTTTTCCCTTCCAAGTTAATTCCTAAATTTGCGCAGTTAGCGAAAATTCGCTAAAAATAAACAACGCCAATTTCAACCTATCAGAACGCCGCTTTTAACATGAAAAGAATCAGAAAAGCTGCGGTATTGGGTTCGGGAGTAATGGGTGCTGGTATTGCCTGCCATTTGGCCAACATTGGTTTGGAAGTACTCATGCTCGACATTGTCCCTTTTGACCTCAAAGACGAGGACAAAAACAACCCTGCCGCCCGCAATCGCATCGTCAATCAAGCTCTGGATAATGCCCTCAAATCCAAGCCCGCTGCTTTGTTTGACAAAAGCTTTGCCAGCCGGGTCAAAACCGGCAACTTTGATGATGACATGTCCAAAATTGTGGATTGTGATTGGATCATCGAGGTGGTTGTCGAAAATTTGGACATCAAAAAGAAGATTTTTGACAAAGTAGACCAATACCGCAAGGCTGGCTCTTACGTCACTTCCAATACCTCGGGCATCCCCATTCATTTGATGTTGGAGGGCCGCAGTGAAGATTTTCAGCAGCATTTCTGCGGTACGCACTTTTTCAATCCACCACGTTACCTGCGCTTGTTTGAGGTCATACCAACCCCCAAAACCAAGCCGGAAATGGTGGATTTCTTTATGCAATACGGAGATATCCATTTGGGTAAACAAACCGTATTGTGCAAAGACACTCCAGCCTTTATCGGCAACCGCGTAGGGGTATATGCCATGGCTAAAATCTACCAGTTGACCACTGAACTGGGGCTGCGCATCGAGGATGTGGATGTATTGACCGGCCCTTCATTGGGACGCCCCAAAACAGGTACTTTCCGCCTGGGAGATCTGGTCGGGCACGATACTGCGGCCAATGTCATCAAAGGCATCAAGGCCAATTGCCCCAACGACGAACAAGCTGGAGCCTTTATAGTACCTGATTATTTGCAGTTCCTGCTCGACAACAAGTTTTTGGGCAACAAAACCGGCCAAGGTTTTTACAAAAAAACGGCCGAAAAGGACGAAAAAGGCCGTCCGGTCATCCTGGCGCTCAATCTGAGCACCCTGACTTACGAGCCTTCCACCAAGTCCGATCTGGCCAGCCTGAAACTGAGCAAAAACATCGATGACTTACCCAAGCGCATTTGCGCACTATACGATGCTCCCGATGCTGGTGGGCAACTGGTGCAAAAGTCGCTCAATGGCCTGTTCGCCTACTCCTCCAACCGCATTCCAGAAATCACCGATCAACTTTACAGCATCGACGACGCCATGAAGGCTGGTTATGGCTGGGAGTACGGTCCCTTTGAATACTGGGACTTAATCGGCCTGGAAAAAGGCATCCAGAGCGCCGAAGCCCAGGGTGAAAAAATAGCGGACTGGGTCAAAGAAATGCTAGCAGCCGGGCATACCCGCTTTTACAAACGTGAAGGAGGCCAACGCCTTTGCTACGATCCGGCTAAAAAAGCCTACGCCAGTATCCCAGGCCGTGAGTCCCTGATCGTCCTGGACAACTACCGCGATCAGTCTCCAGTGTTTAAAAACAGTGAGGTAATTCTTCACGATATCGGCGATGGAGTGCTTTGTCTGGAATTCACCAGCCCGCACAATTCCATCGGCGAAGGGGTACTGCGCGGCATCAATGAAGCCATTCAGATTGCTGAAGATGGCAATTGGAATGGCCTGGTCATCGGCAACAATGGAACCAACTTCAGTGTAGGTGCCAATATCTTTATGATTGCCCAACTAGCCTACCAAGGCGAGTTTGAGGAATTGAATATGGCCGTCAACATCTTCCAACAAACGACTTTGCGGGCGCGGTATTCCAGCATTCCAGTGGTGGTGGCTACCCAAGGTTATGTGTTTGGCGGTGGATGTGAACTGTTGATGCATGCTGATGCCGCTACGGTTTCGGCTGAATCGTACATCGGTTTGGTTGAAGTGGGCATCGGGGTCATCCCAGGTGGCGGCGGCACCAAAGAGTTTGCGGTACGTGCTTCGGATGAATTCAAAGAAGGTGAAGTATTGATTCCAACCCTGGTCGATCGTTTCAAAACCATCGCCACTGCTGGAGTAAGCACCTCTGCTTCCGAGGCTTTCAACTACCGTTACCTTCTGCCTGAGCGCGACGAGATCGTGATGAACAAAGACCGTGCCATTGCTGAAGCCAAGAAGAAGGTGCTGGAACTTGCGCCCAACTACACCCAACCTTTGCCAAAAAAGGTAACTGTTTTGGGGCAAACTGGCTTAGCTGCTCTCTATGTGGCTGCTAATGAGCTAAAACTGGGCCGCTACGCCTCCGAGCACGACATCAAAATTGCCAAAAAAATTGCCTGGGTACTTTGCGGTGGTGACCTCACGGGAACCCAAGTGGTTTCGGAACAATACTTACTGGATTTGGAGCGTGAAGCTTTCCTCAGCCTTTGTGGTGAGCAAAAAACGCTGGAACGCATCCAATACATGTTGCAGAACAACAAACCGCTCCGCAACTAAGTAATTCAGTGTTTTGTTTTTAGACCATCACCCCGCCACCCTATGGATTCATCCATGGGAGGCCATATAGATTACCAGCCCACGACTGCAGTCGTGGGACATTAGACGAAAACAATGGAAGCATACATCATCAAAGCATATCGCTCCGCTGTTGGCAGATCCAAACGCGGCGGCTTCAGAAACTACCGCTCCGACGACCTGGCGGTAGACATCATCAAACACCTCATGGCACAGGTACCCGAAGTTGACCCTAAGTTGGTCGACGACGTATTCGTAGGTTGTGCCAACCCCGAAGGTGAACAAGGTTTTCAAATTGGCCGTCAAATTTCGCTCCGCGCCCTCGGGCAGGAAGTACCTGGTGTGACCGTCAATCGTTACTGCGCCTCGGGCCTGGAAACCATCTCGATGGCCGTTTCCAAAATCCGCTCGGGTATGGGACACATCTATCTTGCTGGCGGAACCGAAAGTATGAGTATGATCCCGATGACCGGGTACAAACTGGCTCCCGCGTATTCGGTGGCCAGTACTACGCCCAACTATCTGGCCAGCATGGGGCATACTGCCGAAGCAGTCGCGCATAAATACGGCATCAGCCGCGAACAAGCCGATGAATTCGCCTTGCGCTCGCACCAATTGGCAGGACAGGCCATCGACGCGGGTAAGTTCACCGACGAAATTGTGCCCGTGAAGGTCAAAGAAGTCTTTGTACAAAACGACAAACGGGTTGAAAAAGAATTCACCATAGCCATGGACGAAGGGGTACGTCGTGATACTTCTCTGGCTGGTTTAGCTGCGCTAAAACCAGCTTTTGCCAATGGTGGGGTGGTCACTGCCGGCAACTCCTCTCAAACTTCGGATGGTGCCGCCTTTGTACTCGTGGTGAGTGAAGAAATGGTCAAGCAATTGGGGCTGAAACCCATTGCACGGATGATCGGATGTGCCGTTGGTGGAGTAGATCCCATGTACATGGGCATTGGCCCTTGTGCGGCCATCCCCAAGGCAGTAAAACAAGCGGGCATTTCGCTCAGTGACATCGATTTGATAGAACTCAATGAGGCCTTTGGCGCACAGGCATTGGCCGTGATTCAAGAGGCTGGATTGGACAAAGACAAGGTCAATGTTAATGGTGGCGCCATTGCATTGGGGCATCCTCTGGGATGTACCGGAGCAAAATTGTCCACTCAGTTGTTCAATGAATTGCGCCGCCAGAATAAAAAATACGGCATGGTCACCGCCTGTGTAGGAGGTGGTCAAGGTATTGCAGGCATTTACGAAATGGTGTAAGCGCTTGTCTAATTTTTCTGTTCGGGCTACAAACGGACATTTTTGGTATGAATTCATGTCCAACTTGCAGGTTTAATAACTGTAAGTTGGACATTTTTTTTAACTTACCCCTTTAAAATCACAACAGATCAATGACTAAGGTACCTTTCACCTACAATGCTGATTCTTTTAAAGTAGCTATTGACTGCATTGTTTTTGGATTTGACAAGCAAGAACTCAAACTTTTGCTGGTTCACCGCAATATTGAACCGGCCAAAGGCCAATGGTCTTTGATGGGAGGTTTTTTGAGTCAGGAAGAAAGCCTGAATGACGGTGCCAAACGAATCTTGTTCCAATTGACAGGGTTAGAAGACATCTATTTGGAACAAGTTTATTTATTTGGCGACATCAATCGCGACCCGGTTGAACGGGTAATTTCGATTTGTTATTACGCCTTGATCAAGCTGGAGGATTACGACGAAGAGTTGGGGCAAAGCCACGATGCCCATTGGTTCCCCATAAAAGCCCGGCCAGAACTCATTTTTGACCATGAACAAATGGTGGATGCTGCACTTTATCGCCTGCGTAGAAGAGCGGGGTATCAACCGATTGGGTTTGAATTGTTGCCAGAGAAATTCACCATGAAGCAATTGCTGAGCTTGTACGAAGCCATCTACGATCGCGACTTTGACGAAGGTAATTTTAGCAAAAAGATGCTCTCCCTGGGTATTCTGTTCAAAACCGACGAAAAGCTGCGCGGCAATTCCAAAAAAGGCTCTTTCCTTTATTCATTCGACCAGGCCGGTTATGAAAGTGTAAAGGAAAAAGGATTTAGGATCATTGGCTAACACAACGCCGGGAAATGTTAATCTTCTAGAAGCAAAGGCCATGAATTGCCACGTGCTTTAGCGCATGGATCGAGATTGCGCTTTTTGATCGGGCTTTAGCCCAAGCATTTATTTTCGCGCGAGGGCTAAAGCCCAAATCCAGGGGTGTTCCAATGACCCCAGGCTGAAGCCAGGGGCAATTGATGTCCTCCGAGTAGAATGTCTAGAAATGTGGACTACCTCAGCTTTTTGGCAGGCACATTGCTTGAAATACCTCTTTTTTCCAAGTAAAAGCGCCGCAATTTGACGCGTAAAAACCGATAGTACAAGCCAGTATAATGTGGCAGGAGATGATACAAGAAGTAGCGAATCTCCTCGATGCGGTAAATCAAATACGCAAAAAAGGTCAGGAACAACGCCGCCCCAATGGCTGCACCCCAAGGCGTCCAACTATGACTGCCCAATGAACGCACCCCGATACCAAACCAGGTACCGTACAACAACACGTAGTGTACACTGTAAATCACCAAGGTTTCTCCTCCAATTTTCATCACCAGCGGCGGAATGTTTTTGAAAATTTTAGTGATCCAGATAAAAATGGAAAAGACAATGAATACATGCCCAAGCCGCCAAAAAGAGGCATTGTTGTAAGTGGCCAATCTAAAATGGTCCATGGTCGTAAGGTGATACAGGCCATTCAAGATATCGTTAACTGAATAATGGATCCAGATGCCCAAACTTATGAACAACAATGGTGCCCAGTGGGTATGGTAAAAACTGGGCCAACGATTCATGTGCCAGCCTACTACTCCCCCAAAAAGTGAAAATCCAATCCAAGGAAAAAGGGTGAAGGTTGAGCCGTGGTCTTTGATGAAATAATTTTGCAACACAATGGGTAGAGCCGACCAGTCGTGGGATTTGACATCAGGTGAAATCAAAAAAGCGGTCAAGGCCAACACAAAATACATCAATGGTAAGGGGATACGGGTATATTGGTGCACAATAAAAACCGCAATAACTGTAAAAATAGCCAGTCCAATGATGTGGAACACATCGACAAAAAAGAAGGAGGGAAAGAACTTGAGGCTAAACACGTAAAGGAAATTCCACTTGAGGATATAACCCAAAAACAGCAACAACAAGACCCTACGCAAGCCTTTTTGAATGCGTACATTCTGGTACCAGGGCCGCGAGTCGCGCAGCATCAAAAACACAAAAATCGCTCCACTCACAAAGAAGAAGATCGGTGCCGTAAGCCCCCGCATAAAATGCCAGGTCCAATAGATGGGGTTGGTCAGATCGCGGTAGCGGTCATCGAGCATGGTGTCCACAAAGTGGCCTTGCAGCATCATCATGATGGCGAAAGCCCTCAAAACATCCAGGAAAACAATCCGCTTTTTGGGTGCTGCAGTTGGTGATACGGGAAGAGATGGAGAAACGGTGCTCAATGCTTTGGTGTTGATTTTGTCAAGAATTTCCGAGGTAGAGTTTGTTTTGACTTCTACTTCGCGCTACAAATGGCTAAAATTCGCCCCAGTTTCGTTCCGAAAATGCTCATGTAGCGCTGCTACACTCCGCTTTTCGCGCCTCACTGGGGCAAATTTTAGCTCATTTTCGCTTGCGAACCAGAAGTCAAAACAAACCCTTAGACGCATTTGTAGGTAAAAAGTAATGGCCCGGTTCCGAAAATCTGCGCAAAATTAGGTAAAAAATATACTTTCGTGCAAGGGTTAGAAGCTCTACTTCTAATTTTAACGTTTATTTACCAAACGCTATCAATTCAACAAAAATATGGTTGGCATCATCATGGGATCGGATTCAGACCTACCGATCATGCGGCAAGCTGCCGAAATCCTTAAATATTTCGATATTCCGTGTGAAGTAACCATCGTTTCGGCGCACCGCACCCCAGAACGTTTGTTTCATTACGCCAAACATGCCCACGAACGCGGCTTAAAAGTTATCATTGCTGGGGCGGGCGGTGCCGCACATTTGCCAGGAATGGTGGCTTCCTTGTCGCCCCTGCCGGTAATTGGGGTGCCAATCAAATCTTCCAACTCGATCGACGGTTGGGATTCCGTTTTGTCCATCCTGCAAATGCCCAATGGAGTACCCGTGGCAACCGTGGCACTGAATGCGGCTAAAAATGCAGGGATTCTGGCTGCTCAAATCATTGGAGCGCACCATTCCATCGTGCTGGATAAGGTAGTACAGTACAAGCAAGAGCTGGAAGAAGAAGTTGCTGTCAAGTACCGCAAACTGGAGGCGGAAGGCTATGAGGAGTACGAACGGGCGATGAAAAAATAA
>JAAFHQ010000136.1 GCA_013298445.1 Chitinophagales bacterium
TGTGATTTGGTTGAAACGCATACTGATTTGTTTTTTTTAAACAGTCCTGTGAATAGATATTAGACTCTAGAATTTAGACTTTAGTAACAGAACATGCCGATACTTGGTTGATTATTCCACGGCAGCGGCTCGTCTTAGTCGGTCATTGATGGCTCGTCCCAGATGCTCTTCCGGAAGTAATTCCGTCAGAATGAAATCAATAGGCAAACGATCCAAATACCGCATGGCCGAAAAAAGATTACGTGCTGCCTCGGTAAAATCACCTGACGAAGATAATGCAAACTGCCGTTCGGAGGGTATCTCTGGAAATCTTTCTCGAAAACTGAGCACTCCAACCGCCTTTCCCTCATAGACAGGTATTAATTCGGATAAGTTGCCTAGCACCAGGGGTACTCGTGGTGCATAATGACTTTTGAGCATTCCAGGCGCTTGGGGATTGGAACTGGAATGGGCTTTTACTTGCACCGGCCCGATTAGTGCCTCGATGGCTTCTACGGAGATGCCTCCTTTGCGGAATACGGTAGCACGCCCCTCAGGAAAACCTACAATGGTACTTTCCAGTCCAATGCTGCAAGGGCCGCCGTCCAAAATATAAGGGATTTGATCGCCCAGTTGGTGCGCTACGTGCTCAGCGCGGGTGGGACTGATGTAGCCAAAGGGGTTGGCACTGGGAGCAGCCAGAGGAAATGGTAAACTTTGTAAGAGTTGCTGAGCCAAGGGATGTGCGGGAATCCGCATGGCCACCAGGGGCGAACCAGCGGTGACCAAGTCTGAAATCTGGTCTTTTTTTTCCAACAATAAGGTCAAAGCTCCGGGCATAAACTGCTCGGCCAGTTTACGGGCCAGTGGAGGAATCACCTTTACCCAGTTTTCCAGTTGCCCCAAATCGGGCACATGTACAATCAGTGGATCAAAAGAAGGGCGTTGTTTGATGGCAAAAATTCTGGCAACTGCTTTTTCATCCAACGCATTACCGGCCAAGCCATAAACGGTTTCGGTTGGAATAGCGATTACTTCTCCCTGTTTCAATAAAGCAGCAGCCTGGGCAATGTTCTGGCCTATCATTGGATGATGTGGACTTGTTTTGAGGTGCAAAGAAAGGGTTTTTGGGGGAGATTGCCATAATGTTGTTCATGTTGGTAATGTACCTACATTTAGATGGGGTTTAGTTTTACAAAACTGTTCATAAAAAAGACCACAGGAAACCTCATAATTTAATGTACCTATTTTATTTCGAGGGCACCTCGAGCCGTTAAACCACAAATAGAAATGGCAACGTGGTAAAAAAGCTCAGAGGCACCCCTTAATTTAATTTCCGTCTTCAAAAGATTTCCTGCCAGCCCACTTCATTTTTTAACATGACTTTTTAAAATGCTCCAGATCGTTCTTGAACTGAGGTTGAATCGATCTGCTAGAGCCTCTACAGTTTGCGTTTTTTGACCACGATCCGATGGACACCGAGCAGTAAATTCTTTCAACACTGTATATTTTTGAATCACACTCGGGTGGATTAATTCCTGATCGATGATGTACGTGATTAGACCTTTGTAATCAGGCCTCATTTCGTGTTTTTTACAATAGTCCTCATAACTTACAAAGAGTTGATCTTCAAATAAATCGAGGATTTGTTTGCGGTTTAATTCATTTCCCATATTTTAGTATTCTGTTTTTGTATGAACGTTTAGTGTTTTTACAAATGCAAAAAAGTGGAAGAGCTGCTATAATTGTTATAAATATCTAGTCAGGGGTTCTGGGAATGATCTGGATTATAAGCTCTAGCTTGCTTGTCCTAGAGGAATAATTGGTAGTTTCTCATAAGATTTGGAACACAGCCCTCCACCAAATTTCGAAATGACAAAACTTTCAATGAGCGTGAACTGGGGTTTTGTTTTACATACTTTGTTCGCTTTTATTTCATTGCTGAACTAAAGGTATGCTCACTTTTAGAGATTCTTCCAGACACATTTCCTGGTTTTTCCTCACAAAAAATCGATAAAAATTGCTGTATTTTATTTCACCAAGCTTCAAATATTTTCCATAAAATGCTTTAAGTCAATTTATTACGAAAGAAATTGATCAACCAAATTGGCTTCAGTATTCCTCGCGTTTTTTTAGGCAATTTTTATGGCATTTTTTAAAAAAAAGCAGTTTTACTGCAAGATTTGCCTCTCTGTTTTTTTTTCAGTAAGCCATACAGAGATTGCTTTCCATTTGGCTACATTTGTACAGCTCAGAATCATTTTCACAATCGTATCCTTATGTTTAGCAATGCGTGTGTTCAAATTCTTCAACGGGTTGATGAAGCAGAACTTCAAACCATTTTTGCCTTTGTCAAAAAAATGGCTTCTTCCAGAACACAAGAATTCAAGTTGCTCAGATATTTGATGGATTGTTATCCAAATTTTAATGAGGAAAATTTGGATACAGAGGCACTGATTAAACTTTTGTTCAAAAACAAAAAAATGGCCAACCCGACCAAAAGCCTGAGCAATGTAGGCAATAAACTAAATGGCCTTTTACACGACTACCTGCTTGAACACGCACTCGACCAAAATCCACAGGAAAAAGAGTTTCTGTTGGCATCAGCATATAGTCGTTTGGGCTTACAAAATTTATTGGACAAAAGAATTGAAAAGTATTTCCCCCCTGCCGAAAAACCGCCCAAAAAAAACTCCAAAAAAAAGGTGGAGGCAGAACCAGAAGAAAACAATGGCCTGAATATCTGGTCGCACTGGCATTATCACCGCTTGTTTCATTTGCGCTATTACTCGAGAGAGACCCTTAAAACCGATCGGGATGAGGAAAGCTTGACCAAAAGCATGCAACAATTAGAGTTGGCTTATTTGGCAGCTAAACTCCGCATGGCCCATGAAATGGAAATAGTAAAACGGGTCAGTGGTAAAGAACCCAGCATCCAATTTTCATTGGAGGAGTTACAGGACATAAAGGCCAAAATTCCTACTGATAATCCTTTATTGCAACTCTATTACCACGCATACGAAATGGCGATCAATCCCAGTGATGAGGGTTTCGATCAATTCAAAAAATGGTTAAAGGAAAACAATCCAAGGCTCAGCAAAGATGAGCAGGGCAACTTCCTTACCGCTCTGATCAATTATACATCTTTTGCCATCATGCGAGGTGAAGATCGTTTTTACGCTGAAGCTGCAGAGTTGCATCAACTCGGGTTGGAAAATCGTACCTTACTACAAGACAACAAAATAACCCCTGAAATCTTGCTAAATGTCGTCAACCTCCATTGCGAAGCCAAAAAAGTTGTTAAAGCTGAAGAGTTGTTGAACCAATGGAAGCATTTCCTGCCCGAAGGGTTCAAAAAAGAAGCCATTGATGTAATTAACACCCGCATCCATTTTTACAACCAAAATTTCACCTTAGCTATTGATGCCTATTCCCCAAACAGAAGGTATGTGCATCACCTCATGGAATTAATAGCTCGATCCACTCAAATCCAAAGTTGTTATGAACTAGATGATTATGAGGAATTGATCAAAAACTGCCTCGCCTTTGCCAAAGCACTGGATCGCAAGCAAGATCGATTTAGCGAACAGCACCAAGTGAGTTTTGGCAATTTTATCAAAATGGTTACTCATTTGGAAAAAATACGTATTGGCCCAGATCTTTTAAGGCTCACCTCAAAAAAGGAGTTGCTTGATAAACTAGAAGAGTATGAGTTATTGGTATGCAAAAACTGGTTTCTAACTAAAATCAATGAGCTAAAACCACTTTGAAGGCACATTGTTAGGCCACTCAATTTTAATTGTTTACTCCAAGGCTTCAAAATCAAAAACTCTATGTTATTTCAGGTTTCACCTGCTGGTGAACAGCACCAGACAGGTGAAAAAATTGTTGGGTTTCGGCATTAGAGAATAATCACTACCGTCCCTACCCCTTGCATGCAAAGGATGAGCAGATCAAGCGCTACCATAGCAATCGATTTTTGAGATGAAAAAATCACGTACCGTATGCCGAGTCCGGTTGGTGATATCTGCAGCTATCTTGTCCGGCAAAACATACCCGAAGGCAAAGCATTCCCAGGGCCAGACATGGGCCTGACCTAAGTGTACAGTTTACTTTTTTTGTACAATTGTTGGGAAAGGCTCAGCGAGAAGCGGGCGATTTTGGAATCACCCTTTTCTGCCGAAGCATAGGACAAAGATATGCGATGCTATAGTTCTTGTCAATACAAAACAGTCATAAATAATTGAAAATAAGCAGTTTACATAAATTTTTGAAAATTTACGTAAACAAAAATTTTCCATTAGAAACAATTTTTACGGCAAACCCTCATTTTTTGCGGGCTCCGAATTTTGTCATGCCCATAATTCATTTTCCTCCTCTGCAATCGTTCCCGATAACGATTGCGTAAAAAAAAATCCAAACAAAAAAAAACCTCTCCTTGCAATGACATAGATTCGTGTTGCAATTGATACTGAATGCAAAATTTTATTTTAAACTTCATTGCAGTTGCTGTAAAACTATAACCGCTTTGACAACAAGAGTAGTAGTAGTAGGAACGCTGCGGGCGCGCCAGACAAGGCGCTGGAAAGCGCTCGTAGCAGTTTTTATCACCACATATATTTGGTTCTGAATGCCCAGAGTCAAAAAAAGGACTTCTGGAATCAGGGGAAATTGTTCAAATCCTCGTCCTTGCATTCAAGGCCAATCAAATGAATCGGTCTTTTTTCATACTAACGTTTCATACATTATTGCATTTTTTCAAATGTATTTGTCTTTCCAAGAGCGGTTGCACTGTGCACCGCTTCTTGGAAGGGATTTTGGAAAAAGCTCGCCTGCTTTTGGCACCGTTCGTTTTGGAAAAGACCAACCGCCCATCAAAACAGTCCGTGTGCCATGAAAATAAAGCAACTTTTTCTCTTTCTTTTTTCCCTGTTTTTCTTCGGAATCGGTACTGCTCAGGACAAACCCTGGTCAGTGCGGATGGCGGAATCCTTTATGGACACCCACAAAGACTCCATCCTCGTAGGTGCCAACAAATTCTCACGCTGGGATTACGAGCAAGGCCTTGTGCTGGAAGGTTTTAAACGCCTCTGGCAACATACCGGTGATGTTCGGTATTACAACTACATCAAAAAAGACATCGACCATTTTGTACAGGAAGATGGCCGCATCCGCACTTATAAACTGGAAGATTACAACATCGACAACATGCCTACTGGCCGTTCTTTGTTGTTGTTGTACCAGGAAACCAAAAAGGAGAAGTACAAAAAAGCCGCATACCTGCTGCGCAGCCAACTCAGCAGCCACCCCCGCAACAAAGAAAATGGTTTTTGGCACAAAAAACGGTACCCCAATCAGATGTGGCTGGATGGTTTGTACATGGGGCATCCTTTTTACACTGAATTCAGTGTCCAGTTCAACGAACCAGCCAATTTTAATGACATTGCACTACAATTTGCGCTGGTTGAAAAACACATGATCGACCCCAAAACGGGCTTGTTGTACCACGGGTACGACGAAAGTCGGGAGCAGCCCTGGGCCAATAAGGCCACGGGCAATTCCCCCAATTTTTGGGGTCGCGCCCTGGGTTGGTATGCAATGGCCCTGGTGGATGTGCTCGACAATTTCCCGAAGGATCACCCTGAGCGTGGCAAGTTCATCACTTACCTACAACGATTGGCTCCCGTATTGGTCAAATACCAGGATGCATCGGGCTGTTGGTGGCAGATTCTGGACCGCGCTAATGATAAAGGCAATTACCTTGAAGCATCGGCCTCTTGTATGTTCACCTACACCCTGGCCAAGGGTGTACGCATGGGCTACCTCAACGCCAGCTTTTTACCCGCTGCCCAAAAAGGTTTCCAGGGCATCCTCAGCAATTTCATCAGCACCGAGCCCAATGGCAAAATCCATTTGGAAAAAACGGTGAGTGTAGGTGGCCTCGGAGGTACTCCCTACCGCGATGGCAGTTACGAGTACTACCTGAGCGAACCCCTGCGCAAAGACGACCTCAAAGGCATCGGCCCTTTCCTTAAAGCTGCCCTGGAAATCGAAATCGCAGCCACCAATACCCTGGCCAAAGGCAAAAACGTACTCCTCGATTACTACTTCAACAACGAATACCGCAAAGGGCTCAATGGCCAAACGGAACGTTTCCATTACACCTGGGAAGACCCCATGGACTCTGGCTTTTCGATGTGGGGCAACCTGTTCCGGGAATACGGTGCCACTACCCTACCCCTCCAAACAGCGCCGACTGCTACCGCACTCAAGGACGCCAAGGTGTACATCATCGTTGACCCAGACACCAAAAAAGAAACCGCCACCCCCAATTTTATTGGCCCCGAACACATCAAAGTCATTAAAGATTGGGTAAAAAAGGGTGGAGTCCTGATGCTCATGGGCAACGATACCAGCAATTGTGAGCAAAAACACTTCAACCAATTGGCCCAAACCTTTGGAATTGGCTTTACTGGCAAAAGCCGCAACATGGTCAAAAATGACGTGTATGAGCAAGGCAAAGTAACGGTCCCCGCCGGGCATCCGATTTTTAAAGGTTTGTCAACCCTTTTCATCAAAGAGTTGGTCACCCTTCAACTCAGTGGTGCAGCCAAAGCCAGCATCAGCGAAGGTGGGGATGTCATCATGGCTACAGTGAAATACGGCAAGGGCACGGTCTTTGTAGTTGGTGATCCCTGGATTTACAACGAATACGTCAACGGGAAACGGCTCCCAGCTCAATACGAGAACTTTCAAGCTGCCCGCTTATTGGCGAAGTGGCTGTTGGAGCAATCCAAGTGAATAGGTTGAGAAGTTGAGGGGTTGAGGAGTTGAGGCTACCGCGAGCGACTTAGACAATATTCTTGTCAAAGTTACTCTCGGTAGCCTCAACTTCTCAACCCATCAACTCCTCAACTTTTATAAATAGGCAAACAAAAACAAGCACTGGTGAAAACCAATCCATCACACCACAAGGCCCGGCTGGATGCAGGTGTAGCATCCAGCTTCTGCCTTTTTTTTCTACTCTACTGGGTCAGTAGCCTTGCCTTGCAAGCCCAAACCCGCCTGGTGGTTGCTGCTGATGGATCGGGTGATTTTCGTTCCATCCAGACTGCTATCAATAGTTTACCCTCCGAATCGACTAGCTGGCGCGAAATTTTTGTCAAAAATGGCCAGTATCCAGAAAAAATTTTCATCGACAAAAACAAGATTCGCCTCAGCGGAGAATCTGCTATCGGCGTGGTCATCAGCATTTCCCTACCCCGTGACTGCTGGCGTTGCGAGCACCCCGACGATTGGGGCGCAGCTACGCTTAACATTCGGGGGCAGGATATAACCCTGCAAAACCTGAGCGTAATCAACGAATATGGCTTCAAAGCCCAAGGCGACAGCACCATCAACTGCCCCAACGAAGGCAACAAACCCAAAGTAGTGCGCAAAGACGGACATCAGTTTGCCCTACGCACCATGCCCGGTTGCACCCGACTCTCGGTGATTGGTTGTGTTTTCCGCGCTTTTGGCGGAGATACGGTAAGCCCCTGGGATGTGGATCAGGGCATGTATTATTTTCGGGATTGTGTGATGGAAGGCGGTGTAGATTTTTATTGCCCCCGAGGTTGGGCATATGCGGAAAATTGTCAGTTTATTTGCCACAACCTTAGTGCCGCCATTTGGCACGATGGGTCCTTGCACGAAAGTTCAAAAACTGTGCTCAAAAACTGTAATTTCCAGGGTGATCCCGGTTTCAAACTGGGGCGTTTTCACCGTGAATCACAGTTTTATCTGCTCAATTGTCGCTTTGCCAAGGAAATGGCCGATGCCGATATTTACTGGGCGCAATCCGGTCCGGGTACTCCCCTTTGGGGCCGCCGGGTGTATTATTATCGCTGCAAACGAAGCGGTGGAGATTATGCCTGGCACAAGGACAATTTGCAGGCAGGTGTGAAGGCGAAGGCCATCACCATAGATTGGACTTTTGAAGGAAAATGGACGCCTCCGGGCGCAAACCGATAAAACACAACAAACATGAACCATCATCCCACTTTTGGGCTACAATACATGCTGGACGAAGACATTCCCTGGGAACAAGTGGAGTCTGGCGTGAAACGCAAAGTCCTTTCTTTCGATGAACGGATCATGATGGTCAAAGTAGCATTTGAAGCCGGAGGAGTTGGCGCCTTGCACCACCACCACCATACCCAAATCAGCTATGTTGCGGAAGGAGTATTCGAAATCAGCATCGGGGCGGATAAAAAAATCTTGCGCCAGGGTGACGGCTACTACATTCCACCCAATGAGATTCACGGTGCCCTTTGTTTGGAAGCAGGCATCTTAGTAGATGTTTTTTCACCGATTCGGGAAGATTTTATTCAGAACAAATGAAAACCACAAGCATGGAATACTTATCCCACCAATTGATGTCTGCTCAAAATGGCCAAAGTATAGCCCATCGGGAAAGGTCGGCTTTGCCTGAGAAGGTATTGCAATTTGGCACCGGTGTATTGTTGCGCGGCTTACCAGATTTTTTGATCGAAGCAGCCAATCTCCAGGGTATCTTCCAGGGCAGGATTGTAGTGGTAAAATCGACCAGTTCGGGGGATACCGCCGCCTTTGATCAACAGGATAATTTGTATACCGTTTGTGTCCGAGGGATCCAGGACGCCAAACAGGTAGAAGAAAACCTCGTATGTAGCTCCATCAGCCGGGTGCTGACCGCCAGCACCCAGTGGGATGAAGTATTAGCTTGTGCTCGAAACCCCGAACTTGTTGTAGTCATCTCCAATACCACCGAAGTAGGCATCAAATTGGTCAAGGAAGACATTCATCAAAGTCCGCCCAGCTCCTTCCCGGCTAAATTGTTGGCTTTTTTGTATGCTCGTTACCGCGCATTCAATGGTGACCCTGAAAAAGGCTTGATCATTACCCCCACCGAATTGATCCCCGACAATGGAGACAAATTGGAACGCATCTTACTAGAACTGGCTCACCTCAACAACCTGGAAGCCGAGTTCATCGACTGGATGGAACAACACAACCATTGTTGCAATACCCTCGTAGATCGAATTGTACCGGGCACACCTGCGCCTGCGGTAAAAGCAAACATCGAAGCACAATTGGGTTATCAGGACGACCTGCTGATCATGTCAGAAGTATACGCCCTTTGGGCCATTGAGGGCGATGAATCCGTCAAAGCCAAATTCCCCTTGCATCTGGCGCACGAAGGAGTCATCATCACGCCCGACATCAACCCCTATCGGGAACTCAAGCTACGCATCCTCAACGGAGGACATACCTTTTCCTGTGGCCTGGCCTACCTTTGTGGACTCAATACCGTGGTAGAAGGCATGAATCAGGAGTTATTCGCCCACTTCCTAGAACAATTGTTGTTGGACGAAATTGCCCACACCATTCCGGCTCCACTTACCCTTGCCGAAGCGCGTGATTTTTCCAAAAAAGTACTGGATCGCTTTCGCAATCCCTTCATCGAGCACAAATGGCTGAGCATCACCATGCAATACAGCTCCAAGATGCAAATGCGCAATGTACCCACCCTGCTGCGTTATTATGATACTATGGGTACAGTTCCTGAACACATGGCCTTGGGATTTGCGGCTTACCTTTTGTTCATGCG
The DNA here is from genome assembly GCA_013298445.1 of Chitinophagales bacterium. Classification (GTDB taxonomy): domain Bacteria; phylum Bacteroidota; class Bacteroidia; order Chitinophagales; family Saprospiraceae; genus Haliscomenobacter. The sequence continues at coordinate 9,611 of JAAFHQ010000136.1, forward strand.
CGCTACCAAAACCGAAGATGGTCGCTTTTATGGTCGCCGCGATACTGAAGATTATTTGATTCAGGATGATCAAGCCGCTTATTTTTATACCATGTGGCAAAACTTTGCCCCACGCGCATTGGTGAGTGCAGTTCTGAAGAACGAAGACCTCTGGGGACGCGACTTAAGCCAGCTACCTGGTTTTGAAGAAAAAGTAGCTTTTCAACTGGAATCCATGCAAGATCAGGGAGTTTGCCGTACCTTGGAGGCCTTTCTACAAGTAGTACAATCATGAAAAACCGGATACTTAAGGTTCATCCACAAGACAATGTTATTGTTGCCCTCAGCGATCTGAAGGCGGGTGAAACCGTACAATTGGGCAACGAAACTTTCACCATTTTGGAAGATGTTGCCGCCAAGCACAAATTTGCCACCGCCGACCTGGCCGTAGGCGACGAAGTCACCATGTATGGGGTATTGGTGGGTAAAGCTCAAAAACCCATCTTCCGCGGGGGCCTCATCAGCACGGCCAACCTCAAGCACGCCGCGGGTACCTACCAATTGGGCGAACAAAGGAAAGACTGGCCAGTGCCTAACGTGAACGGCTTTAGTGGTCGTACCTTCCAGGGCTACCACCGCGCCGATGGCAAGGTGGGTACTGCCAACTACTGGGTGGTGATTCCACTGGTTTTTTGCGAAAACCGCAACCTCGAAGTCCTGCGCGAAGCCCTGGTGGACGACCTCGGTTATGGCCGTTCCCATACCTACCAACGCCAAACCCGCGAACTGGTGAGTTTGATGCGAGCGGGTAAAACGGTGGAAGAAATTTTGCAGGCCGATATCGATGTT